>JBDTQW010000012.1:0-41789 GCA_039931975.1 Chloroflexota bacterium
CTTGGCGAAGCCCTCGTACTCCCCGCCGATGATCGCCTTGGCGATGGCCTGGAACGGGACCTTGCCGACCTTGTAGGGAAGCTCCTGCTCCTGGCACTGCTGCTCGGTCAGCCCGATCGAGGCGATCTCCGGGCGGCAATAGGTCGCCCGGGGCTGCTTGACATAGTCGATTTCGTGGACGTCGAGGTCTCCGGCGATGGTGTGCGCGGCGACGATCCCCTCGTGAGCCGCCGTGTGGGCCAGCCACAGCCCGCCGACGATGTCGCCGATCGCATAGACGTGGGGCTCACGGGTGCGCATCCGGCCGTTGACCTTGACGATCCCCTTCTCGACCTCGACCTTGGTCGTCTCGAGTCCGATGTCCTCGACGTTGGCGGCTCGACCCGCGGCCACGAGCAGGGCCTCAGCGCTGATCTCCTCGGTCGCGCCGCCCTCCGGTCCGACCTTCAGCCGAACCCCCTTCTTGTTGGCCGCCACCTTGGTCGCGTCGAAGCGGGCCTTGGTGATCACCCGGATGCCGCGCTTGGTGAAGCTGCGTTCGAGCAGCTGGCTGACCTCGCGATCTTCGAGGGGGACGATCGCCGGGAGGTACTCGAGCAGCGTCACCTCGGTGCCGATGTCGTGGTAGAAGCTCGCGAACTCCACCCCGACGGCGCCACCCCCGACGATGACCAGGCTGGCCGGCGCCGAGGCCCGCTGTAGGATGTCGTCCGAGGTCAGGATCCTTTCCCCGTCCGGCTCAAGGCCGGCCAGGCTCTTGACCCGGCTACCGGTCGCGACGATGACGTCGGTCGCCTGGAGCAGGCGCTCTCCGCCGGCCCCTGGTTTGCCATCCTCGCCGGCCTGGTTGACCCGGATCCGACCCGGCCCGTCGAGCCGGCCGCGGCCCTGGACCCAGGCGACCTTGTTCTTGTCGACGAGGCTCTTGAGGCCCGTCCACATCCGCTTCACGACCTGGTCGCGACGCTGGGCCATGGCCGTGTAGTCGACCCTGGGCTCGCCGGGCAGGATCACCCCGTAGTCCTTCAGATGTCGGGCACGATTCACCATCTCGGCCGACTCGAGGAGGGCCTTCGTCGGGATACAGCCGCGATGGAGGCAGGTCCCGCCGATCTTGTCCTCGTCGACGAGCGCGACCCGGAGACCCAGCTGGGCGGCCCTGAACGCGGCGGTGTAGCCGCCGGTGCCGGCCCCGAGGACGACAAGATCGAAGTCGTTGCTGGAGCCGACGGCCATGGTCTGAGGGGCCTCAGGAGTGCGTGGAGGAGCGCGGCCGGACGGCTGCACGGGTCACCGCTCGATGGTACGCGGGACGTCGCACGTGGCGCAACCGAGGCCGGTCCGAGCCGATGCCATGGGCAGGAAGAGACCCCGGGTTGCACGACCCGGGGTCTCCGGTTTGGTTCGCGCTGCGCGCGGTCTAGACGGAGTTGCCGACCGTGCTGAGGATGGTGCTGACCTGGCCGCCCAGGAAGAGCAACGCGACGATCGCGACGATCGCGATGAGGGCGAGGATCAGGGCATATTCGGCGAGACCCTGACCCTCGTCAGTTCGAGCGACGAGGTTGTGCATGACGCTGGACAGCGACTTCATCCTGGGGACACTCCTTGCTTCGATGGTCGTCCGAAAGCCGACGACCGCGGCCGGGTGGGCGCCCGACCTCGAACCGAGGATGCCCGGACCGGGAGAGTCCGGATAGTGGGCCAAAGGTCCGGATAGGAGGAGTCAAAAAGCGGGCGTTCGCGCACCGCGGGTACCGCCTCCGGATGTGGATCCCGAGACGGAGCTGGAAATCGAGAGGCCCGTCGAGCTCGGCGATAGCCAAGCCCTCCATCAGACCCGCGCATCAGACGATCGACGCGCGAAGTCCGTCGATCTTTGTGCGCCGACGGTCAAGGGCCACCTTGCCGTCGTGTTGTTGCTCAGTGAATCTGTGAGTGCCAACTGCTCAGTGCAGCCTTCCGGCCGAGGACACGCGGGATCGTCGTCGCCTGATCAGGGCACTGCCCCGGCCGTGAGATCGCTTGGCGTGCTCCAGGAGTGAAGCGTCTTCATGTAGTTGGCTCGCTCGAACGCAGCAGGGTCTGCCACCTTGCCCTGGCTTGCGCTTCCTCGCAGTTGGGCGACGGACTCGTATTCGTGGTCGGCCATCGAGGCTCGAAGTTCCGACTCGACGATTCGGAGGTGCTCCGGGCCGTTGCGCAACAGTGCGGAGGTCATCATCGCGACGTCGGCGCCGACCATCAGCGCCTTCAGGGCGTCCGTACCAGAATGGATCCCGGAGGTGGCTGCCAACGCGACGCCTGGCCCGAGCTGGGGGCGCAGGACCGCGATCCACAGCAACGGGAGCCGCAGTTCCCACGGCCGGCTCAGCTCCACGCGGTTGACCACATCGAGAGTCTCGAGGTCAAGATCCGGCTGGTAGAAACGGTTGAACAGTACGAGCCCATCGGCTCCGCATTCGACGACCCGTTTGGCGAAATTGGCGAAGGCGGAGTAGTACGGGCTCAGCTTGATGGCGAGCGGGATCGTCACCGCGGCGCGGACCGCGGCGATCAACCCGAGGTCGGCCGCCTCGGTGTCGGTGGCGTTCGTGGTCGGATCGGCGGCGACTCGGTAGACGTTGAGCTCCAGCGCATCGGCCCCGGCGTCCTGGAGGCGCCTTGCGTACCGGATCCATCCGCCTTCGGACGTCGCGTTGACGCTGGCGATCACCGGGATGGACGCTCGTCGTTTGATCTGCTCGAGGCGGCTCACGTACCGGTCCCCGGCGCCGGCGAACGCCCCGACGGCCGGGAAGTAGTCGAGGGCTTCGGCGAATTGCTCGGCCCCGGCCTCGAGCGAGCGGTTGAGCTCGATCTCTTCGTTGAGGATCTCCTCTTCGAAGAGCGACGGCAGGACGATCGCGGCGGCACCGGCTTCCTCGAGCCGCCGCGCCGTGTCGAGCTCGCCGGTCAAGGGAGAGGCGGAGGCGACGATCGGTGATCGGAGCTGCAGGCCGAGGTAGTCCGTGCCCAGGTCGACGGTCACGCGTCCGCTCCTTTCTCGTCCCGGCGCTCGTCGGGGCTGACACCCCCCGCAACTGGGTTGGCCTTGCCAGCGTGACCGAGATGAGGAACGCTCCGGTGCATGCTGGCGAGCTGCTCGTAGTAGCGCCAGCGTTCGTCGGCGTCGGCCTGGGCCAGGTCCGCCAGCTCGGCTGCCCGCTCGGGCTGGGTGCGCTGGAGGACCGCGAAGCGCGTCTCGGTGGCCATGAAGTCCGCCACCGGGATCGATGGGGCCTGTGAGTCGAGCTTGAATGGCTGGCCGTCCTCGATCTCGCTCGGGTGGAAGCGGTAGAGCGGCCAATAGCCGCTCTTGACCGCGTCCTTCTGGTGGGTCATCGACTTGGACATGTCGATACCGTGCGCGATGCAGGTGCTGTAGGCGATGACGAGCGACGGCCCCGGCCAGGCCGCGGCCTCCAGCAGGGCCTTGGTCGTCTGGGCGTCGTTGCCACCCATCGAGACCTGCGCCACGAAGACGTTGCCGTACGCTCGGGCGATCGCGCCCAGGTCCTTCTTGCCCGTGGCCTTCCCCGCTGCGGCGAATTTGGCCACGGCGGCGCGCGGCGTGGCCTTCGACGCCTGGCCGCCGGTGTTGGAGTACACCTCCGTGTCGAGGACCAGGACGTTGACGTTGCGCCCCGAGCTGAGGACGTGGTCGAGACCGCCGAAGCCGATGTCGTACGCCCATCCGTCGCCGCCGATGATCCAGATCCCGTATCGCACCAGGTCCCCGGCGAGAGCCAACAGATGCTGTGCATCGGATCGGCCCTCGCCTTTGACGCCGGCCAGGCGCTCTCGGAGGCGGCTCACGCGGTCGCGTTGGAGAGCGATCTCGGCCTCCGTGCCCTGGGTGCTTTCGAGCAATCCACGGACGAGCTCGTCACCGACAGCCGAGGCGAGGCGCGTCAGCAGGATCCGGGCGTGATCGGCCTGGGCGTCGAGCGCGAGGCGCATCCCGAGGCCGAACTCGGCGTTGTCCTCGAACAGCGAGTTGCTCCAGGCCGGCCCCCGGCCCTGGGCATTCACCGTCCACGGGGTGGTCGGCAGGTTGGCGCCGTAGATCGACGAGCAGCCGGTCGCGTTGGCCACGATCATCCTGTCGCCGAACAGCTGGCTGACGAGCTTGAGGTACGGCGTCTCGCCGCAGCCGGCGCAAGCGCCGGAGAACTCGAAGAGCGGCTCGAGGACCTGGGAGCCCTTCACCGTGTCATGCGGCAACAGGCTGCGGTCGAGCGCCGGGATCGTCTGGAAGAAGTCCCAGCGAGGCCGCTCCAGGTCGCGATGGACCTCGACCGGCTCCATGTTGATGGCCTTGTGACCGACCTCCGTCTTGCTCTTGGCGGGACAGACGTCCACGCACACCCCGCAACCGGTGCAGTCATCTGGCGCGACCTGGACGGTGAGGCGGTGGTTCAGCAAGTCCCGGGAGCGGAACTCCTTGCTCTTGAAGTCTGCGGGCGCCTCGTCGACGGCTGAGTCCGGGAAGACCTTCATCCTGATGGTGGCGTGGGGACAGACCATGGCGCACTTGCCACAATCGATACAGATGGCAGCGTCCCAGACAGGGATCTGCTGGGCGATCGCTCGCTTCTCGTACTTCGTCGTCCCGGTCGGGAACGTCCCGTCGACCGGCAATGCGCTGACTGGCAGCTGGTCGCCCTGACCTGCGATCAGCGCAGCGGTGATCCGACTGACGAATTCCCGCGGGTCGGTCGCGGCCGGGCTCACGATCACCTCGGCTTTGCCCGGCGCGCCGAGAGGGATGCGGCTAAGCCGCTCGAGGGAGCGGTCGATGGCGGCGAAGTTACGCGCGACGACGGCCTCGCCGCGCTTGGCGTAGGTCTTCGTGACCGATTCCTTGATCCGGGTGATCGCCTCCTCGGCGGGCAGCACGCCCGAGAGTCGGAAGAAGCATGGCTGCATGACCGTGTTGATCCGGTTGCCCATGCCGACCTCGTCGGCCACGGCGAAGGCGTCGATGATCCAGAGGTCGATGGCCTTCTCGACGAGCCCCCGGCGGACGGCGCCGGGTAGCCGTTCCCAGACCTCGTCGGGTCCGTAGGGCGAGTTGAGGAGCAGCGTCGCCCCGAGCTTGGCGTGCTCGAGGACGTCAACCTTGGTGAGCAGGCCGAACTGATGGCAGGCGACGAAGTCGGCGCCGTCGATCAGATACGTCGAGCGGATAGCCTCGGGTCCGAACCGGAGGTGCGACACCGTGACCGATCCTGACTTCTTGGAGTCATATACGAAGTACCCCTGGACGAACAGGTCGGTGCCCTCGCCGATGATCTTGACCGATGCCTTGTTGGCGCCGACGGTGCCGTCCGAGCCGAGCCCGAAGAAGAGGGCCTGAACCTCACCGGTCGGGCGAGGTTGGTCGAAGCCGGTGGCGATGGGCAGGCTGAGGTGGGTGACATCGTCGTAGATCCCGACCGTGAAGTGGCGCTTCGGTCGGTCGCTGCCGAGCTCGTCGAAGATCGGCTTGATCATCGACGGCGTCATCTCCTTGGAAGACAGGCCGTAGCGACCGCCGATAACGCGCGGTGCGACGGCGAACGGCGGTACGTCGTCATCCATCTGCTCGGCGAGCGCCGCGACCATCTCGAGGTAGAGCGGCTCGCCTACCGCGCCCGGCTCTTTCGTCCGGTCGAGGACGGCGATGGCACGGACGGTGGACGGCAGTGCGGCGAGAATCTCGCTCGTTGGAAACGGCTGGAACAGTCGCATACGCAGGAGCCCGACCCGCTCGCCCGCCGCGACGAGCGTGTCGACCGTCTCCTCGACGGCGCCCGCCGCCGATCCCATCACGATGATGACCCGGTCCGCGTCGGGTGCGCCGTGGTAGTCCACCAGCCCGTAGTGCCGCCCGGTCCGCTCGCCGAGCTCATCCATGACCTCCTTGACGATCCCGGGCAGGGCCAGATAGAAGGGATTGGACGCCTCGCGGGCCTGGAAGAAGACATCCGGGTTCTGGGCCGTCCCGCGCACTGCCGGCGCCTCGGGCGTGAGGCCCCGGCTGCGGAAGGCGAGGACGTCGTCATCGCGGACGAGCGCCCGCAGGTCGTCCTCGCCCAGCACGGCGATCTTGTTGATCTCGTGGGAGGTGCGGAAGCCGTCGAAGAAATGCATGAACGGGACCCGCGATCGCAACGTGGCGGCGTGAGCTACGAGCGCGAAGTCGTGTGCCTCCTGCACGGAACCCGCAGCCAGCATCGCCCAGCCCGTCGACCGAGCGTGCATCACGTCACTGTGGTCACCGAAGATCGACAGGGCGTGGGTGGCGATCGTGCGGGCCGCCACGTGGATCACCGCCGGCGTCAGCTCCCCGGCGATCTTGAACATGTTCGGGATCATCAGCAGCAGGCCCTGCGAGGCCGTGAATGTGGTCGCGAACGCTCCTTTCTGGAGAGCCCCATGCATCGCGCCGGCAGCGCCGCCCTCCGACTGCATCTCGACGACGTCGGGGACCTTGCCCCATAGGTTCGGCCGCCTGGCCGCCGCCCAGTCGTCGCAATGCTCGGCCATGGGCGAGGCCGGGGTGATCGGGTAGATCGAGATCACTTCGCTCAGGGCATACGCCACGCGAGCCGCCGCCTCATTCCCGTCGAGGCATTCCCACTGCTGGTCCATCGGCCCGATCCCCATCGTCGCCTCCCGGTGGGCCGGGGAGCGGGCGTAGGGCGCGGACTTCCCGGTCGACCCTAGTATGGGGCGGTCCACCGCAAGAGGCGGTGGACCGATCGTCTGCCCGGACGGTTCAGTCGTGGGCGTCGAGCCAGGCGCCAACCTTCGGCCACAATTCGCGGCTGGCCGCCCTGCCAACAACGATGCCGACGTGACCGCCCTCGATGACGATCTCGCTCGCATCGGAGCTCGAGACGAGCTCCGTGATCACGCTCGTCGTGGCGCGCGGCGCGATCTGGTCGCGGCTCGCGGCGACGTTCAGCACCGGACAGTGGACGTTCGAGAGGCGGACGGGCCGGCCATCCATCTCGAGCATGTCGCGCGCCAGGCGATTCTCCTGGTAGAACTCGACGATCCACTGGCGGAAGGCAGCGCCCGCGAACGGCACGCTGTCGTTGACCCAGCGATACATCGCCTGCCAGCCGGTTACGTCGAAGTCGGGCTCGCCGAGCTTCTCCCACAGCCGCTTGTAGGTCCCGATGTAGCTCGCCGTCGGGTTCAGCAGCTTCGTTCCGACGTCGGGCATCTGGGCCGGCACGATCGGGAACGTGTCCGTGAGCCGCTCGATCGGGAACACGCCCAGAGCGGTCATCTGGCCGAACTGGCCGGCGTCCGCGAAGTCGATCGGCGTGGTCAGGAGGACGAGGTTCCGGGAGATCTCCGGGTGGAGGGCTGCGAAGCAGGCGGCAAGCGTTCCGCCGATGCAGTAGCCAAGGACGGTCATCTGCCGTTGGCCGGTCGTCCGCTGGATGACCTTGGCGGCACGCGGCAGATAGCGGGTGATCAGCGTCGTGATGTCGAGGGCCTGGTCCTCATCGCCGGGCGTGCCCCAGTCGATCAGGAAGACGTCGTGGCCCTCGGCGAGGAGGAACTCGACGAAGCTGGCCCCGGGCCGGAGATCGAGGATGTACGCCCGATTGATGAGCGGCAGCACAAGGAAGATCGGCGTCCGGTGCGTGGCCGGCTCTGTTCGAACGTAGCGATACAGCCGGGCCTTATTCTTGCGCCAGACGACCTCCTTGGGCGTGAGCCCGACGGGCGCGTCGGCCGAGCCGAGGACCACCCGCGCCATCTCGAGCGCGCGGTCGTTCGCGGCCCAAGCTGCCTCGAGGTCTAGTCCGACTAGTCCGGCGGCGGCCGTCATGCTGCGGGCCCGGACGTCTTTCGGGTCGACCCGGACTTCGCGGCGGCGGGACGGGACTTCCTGGCGGCGGATGGGGGCTTGCCGGGCGCGGGTCGGGACTTCGGCGCGACGCGCTCGATCTTCGCCTCGACGGCGGCGGATCCAGGCTTCATCGCGCGGATCGCGCCCTCGAGCGCGGCGAGACGATCGACGACCTTGCCGATCTTCGCCTCGACGGCGGCGGATCCGGGCTTCAGCCCGACGATCGCGTCCTCCATCGAGTCCATGCGATCGGCGACCTGGTCGATCTTCTCCTCGAGTCCGACGACGAGCTCACCCAGCCGCGCGATGTCTTCGCGGGTCGGGACGTTCATCGACTCGAGGAACGAGCGCATGTTGTCGCGGACGGCCTTCTGTCCGGCGAGCATCGTCTCGAGCATCTTCCCGCTCGACACGCTGAACTCGGGCCGGTTCATGGCCTCCTCCAGCGACGCGTTCCAGGCGCGCTCGTTGGCCTCGTAGAGCTGCCGCCACGTCTCGAACGGGTCGGCCGACCGGGTAGAGCCTTCGGCTTTCGTCATGACTTCTCCTTCGTGGTGGCAGCTCCGGCTGCCGGCTCGCGCCCGAGACCGCCTCCAGGCGCCTGATAGAGACCGAAGAACCGGTCGATGGTGTCGCGATATGCGGTGAGCATCGCCGCCGATGCATCCAGCCACCCGCGGCCAGCATCAGTAAGGGTGTACACCCGCCGGGCGGGACCTGTGGGCCCGGGCTCCCACGCTGATTCCAGGAAGCCGTCCCGTTCCATCTGCCGGAGCGTCCGGTAGAGGGTGCTCATCGTGATCCCATACAGCCCGAGCGTGCGGAGGTAGTCCTCGATGATGTAGCCGTGCCCTTGCTGCATCGAGACCGCGAGCAGGACGAACGGCGCCAGGATGTCGCGAGGAGGCCAGCCCGGCCAGCCCTCGCCATCGCCCGCCTGATCAGACGATTGGCCTGAACCCGTGTCCCTTGGACCCGCGGCTCGCTCCGTCTCACGCGACTGAGCGTGCCGACGAGAGCGAGCTTCCTGTTGCCGATCAGCCATCTGGGTTGTTCTCCGCCCCCGCGCTGGCTCTTGACACGCGCAGTCAGTAGGTGCATGCTGCACATAGTACCGCTCTGCTAGTAGAGCCAGAACGATAATAGGCGAAGGAGACCATCGTGTCCACCACTACAAGGGACCTTCCTGAGAGCGCCGCCGCGGCCGTCAACGAGGCCGCTCGCATCGCGACCGAGGCCGCCCGGAACGGAACGGAATCGGCCAAGGCCTCGGTGGGAGCAGCGCGGTCGTACCTCGACGAAACGAATAGTCTGGGTCGGGACCTGTTCAGCACCCTGAACGTCCAGAACGAGGCGGCCATCAAGGCGGCCTTCGACGCCCAGAACGCGGCTGTCGAGGCGGGCCTTGGCCTGTTCGATCTCGGCGTCAAGGGCAACCGGCAGGCGATCGAGCAGTTCTCGGAGCTCATGCGCCGAACCCAGCAGGTGACGCTCGAGACCTGGCAGGCCACGGTGAAGGCGACCCACAAGGCCACCGACGCCCCGCGGCGCTGAACCTTCTGACACGACAACCAGACGATGGCCGGCGCGAGATCGCCGGCCATCGGTCTGTCTCAGCGAGGAGGAGTCTGCAAATGGCTGAGCTCTCAGGCAGGATCTGCCTCGTTACTGGGGCATCGCGCGGCATCGGCCGGGCGATCGCACTCGAATTGGCACAGCATGGAGCGAGCGTCGCCGTGGGCTACGGCCATGACGCCGACGCCGCAGCCGCCGTGGTCAACGAGCTCGAGGCCTTGGGCGTCAAGGCGATGCCCCTGGCCGGTGATGTCCAGAACGCCACGGCAGTCGCTGCGGCGGTCGATTCGGTTATCGAGCGCTTCGGTAAGATCGACGTCCTCGTCAACAACGCCGGGATCACCCGGGATCGAACGCTCGCCAAGATGTCGGCCGAGGAGTGGGACGCCGTCATCGAGACCAACCTGAGCAGCGTCTTCCGGGTGACCTCGCGCGTGCTTCCGCACATGGTCCAGGCCGGCTACGGCCGAATCGTCAATATCAGCTCCGTGATCGGCCTCCACGGCAACTTCGGGCAGGCCAACTACGCTGCAGCGAAGGCGGGCATCATCGGCTTTACCAAGTCCGCAGCGCTGGAGCTTGCGCGCAAGGGGATCACGGTCAACGCGATCGCGCCCGGCTTCATCGAGACCGAGATGATCGCGGCCATGCCCGAGGAGGTTCGCGCCAAGATCCGCGAGCGTGTGCCAATGGGCCGGTTCGGTCGTCCTGACGAGATCGCCCACGTCGTCGCGTTCCTGGCCGCCCACGGTGACTACATCACGGGCCAAGTGGTCTCGATCGACGGCGGCCTGTACACGTGATCGGACCGGACGCCGGCTCTCCACAACGCTCAGAAATCCGAGGTGATGCAATGTCCGCCAGCGAGACCAGCTTGACCAACGGCGCGGGCCGGAACGGGTATGTCTACCTTGTCAGCGCCGCCCGGACGCCGATCGGCAAGTTCGGCGGGGCGTTCGTTGACATGCCAGCGGTCGACCTGGGCGGCGTTGCAATCGCCGCCGCGATCGAGCGCAGCGGACTGCCCGCCGACGTCCCGATCGACGAAGTCCTCATGGGCCAGGTCATCCAGGCGGGCGTCGGCGAGGCGCCAGCCCGCCAGGCGGCGCTCAAGGCCGGTCTACCGGTCACGACCAGCGCCACCACGATCAACCGGGTCTGCGGGTCCGGGCTCAAGGCGATCATGCTCGCCGCGGCCGAGATCCGCGCCGGCGATGCCGACGTGCTGGTGGCCGGCGGGATGGAGAATATGACCGCCGCTCCGTACCTCCTGCCCAAGGCCCGTTTCGGGTACCGGCTGGGGAACGGCCTGATCCAGGACACCGTGCTGCGCGACGGCGTGTGGTGCACCCTCGAGGATTGCCACATGGGCACGCACGCGGAGCGCGTCGCCATCAGCGATCACATCAGCCGCGAGGACCAGGACGCGTTCGCCCTGGCGTCCCAGGAAAAAGCGATCTCCGCGATGGACGGCGGCCGGTTCGACGCCGAGCTCGCCCCGGTCACCGTTCGCGATGCCAAGGGCCACGAGACCGTGGTGAGCGTCGACGAGAACCCCCGGCGCGACTCGACGATCGAGTCCCTGGCCCGGCTCAAGCCCGCCTTCGCCCTGCCTGAGGGCGCGGATCGGGGTGAGGCCACAACCGGGACCGTCACCGCCGGCAACGCCCCCGGCATCACCGACGGTGCGGCCGCGACGGTCGTAGTCAGCGAGCGGATGGTCGAGCGCTACGATCTCAAGCCGCTGGCCCGCGTCGTCGGCTACGCCCAGGCCGAGGTCGAGCCCAAGTGGCTTTTCCTCGCCCCCATCCAGGGCGTGCGCCGCCTCCTCGACCGGATCGAGATGCCGATCGAAGCGTTCGATCTCATCGAGATCAACGAGGCGTTCGCGGCCCAGACCCTGGCCGACGGCCGGGCGCTTGGGTTCGACTGGGACAAGGTCAACGTGAACGGCGGGGCCATCGCCCTGGGTCATCCGATCGGCGCCTCTGGGGCGCGGATCGTGGCGACGCTGCTCCACGAGCTAGCCCGCCGCGAAGGCCGGTATGGACTGGCCACCCTGTGTCTCGGCGGTGGCGGCTCCGTCGCCATGGCGTTCGAGCGAGTCTGACCTCCGGTCCTATGGCGGACGGGAAGGCGGGGCGAGGCCCCGATCAGCCGGCCGGGACGTATGGCTCGTATTCCGGCCACCACATCGCGGCATCGACGGCTGGCGCGATCTCGTCGTCGCGGTAGGGCAAGCCGTCGCCGCTGTCGCGCAGATACCGAACCACCGCGATGGCGATCTGCCGGGCGACCGTCCGGAGCTGTCCGACGGCTGGATAGATCGCACCTTCGCGGAGCCGGTCGTCGGTTACGAGATCGGCGAGGGTCCTCGCCGCGACGAGGAATGCGTCGTCGCTCAGCTGTCGCGCCTGAGCGACGATGGCTCCCAGTCCAACACCCGGGAAGATGAACACGTTGTTCGCCTGTCCGATGACGCGGCGGCCAACCGGTCCGTCGACGTCGATGCTCGGGCTCCCGGTCGCGACGAACCCCTGGCCTTCGGTCCAGGCGAGGATGTCCTCGGCGCGGGCCTCGGCACATGAGCCCGGGTTCGAGAGCGGCAGGACGATGGGGGCCGGATCGTTGGCCGCCACGGCCCGAACGAGCGACTCGGAAAACGCGCCAGAGCAGCCAGTCGCACCAATGAGCACCGTCGAACCGAGGATGCGGGCGACCGCCGTAGGATCGGAGAGCTCGGCCTCGCTCAGCCCCGCCGCGAAGAGTGGCGCCGGGTCCGTGGCGGAACTTCGCTGGTCGTCGGGCAAGTGATTCGACCGATAGCGGGCGAGGCGGCTCACCCCCGGTCGTGGCCTGGCGATTTCTTGGACTCGGCTGTATCGGCGCGTGGACGATCCGGGCTTTTCTTCAGCAGAGCCAGAGGCGGCCTGCCTCCGAGTTCGGACGTCGTCCCGTGTCGTGACCCCGTGGGGGACCTTGGGTGCGCAGACCAATGCGTTGAGCCCACAGGTGCCGATGCCAGGAGACGACGACCGCCACGGGCAAGCCCAGACACAGAACCGCCGCCTGTGGTCACCTGCAGGCTCCTCGCGCACTGACTGGCTGACAATCAGCACACGAGATTCGAGCGATGCAGGCCACCGCGAACGGCGGTCGAAAGGGGTTATGCGCTCTCGGTGAACACGGAACCCGGGTTTTTCAGATGGTCAGCCGCCGCGCATGCTCCGGAAGCAGTCGCTGCAGTAAACGGGCTTGCCGCTGGTCGGGCGGAACGGGACCTGGGCATCGCGACCGCAGTTGCTGCACGTCGCGGTGAACATCTCGCGGGGACCGCGATCACGGGCACCGTAGCCGCCACCAGAAGCGGCGCCGCCGTAACCACCACCACCGCCACCACCGGCGCTGTATGAGCCACCGGCGCCGTAGCCACCGGAGCTGTAACCACCACCGCCCGAATCGGCGTTGCGAGCCGCCTTACGGCTGGCCCGACAGCTCGGGCAGCGGCGCGGCTCTGTGAAATTGCGCTGTGCGTAGAAATCCTGCTCGCTGGCAGTAAATACGAACTCCTGCCCACAATCGGCGCAGGTCAGGTTCTTGTCGTTGTACACCGAAACGAAAACTCCTCTGTGTAGCCGCGCGATCCGTCGGTTTCTCGCGTCAGCCGTGAGAGGAGTCGGTCGTCGTGCTACGTGCTCTTGTCACGGCCCAGCCGTGTTTGATCGTCGGAGTGTATGCGCTGGTTCCGAGCCTGTATAGAGGGCAAATGCCGGCGAAAGGTGCTGCGACGCGAGCGTGGCTCTAGGGGACGTCGTACTCGCGGTGGGCGGAGGCCAGGTAGGCGTCAATGGCGACCGTCCGATCGGCCTCCGACCAACCGAGCTCGGGGCCGATCAGCTCGGCGATCCGCGGAACGATCGAGGCGCCCCGGTCGACCAGCACCTGGGACAGCCGGGTCCGCCGCGATAGGACGTCGTCGAGCGACAGAGCGACCTCAGTCCTGACCGCCCATACCGCCTCGACCTCGAGATGGGCGATCTCCGGGCCGAGGGGGCGGAGGAGGTCAAGCTCGCGGCCGAGCGCGACGACCTCGCTCGCTTCGGTACCGTGACGATCGACCAGGCGGGTCGCCCGCGCCGGCTCGAGGCCGGCCTCGCCGGACAGGCGTGTCGCCAGCGCGTCCAGCTCGACCGTGGGCGCGGCTCCGACCAACGCGAGCTCGGCGGTCCGCGACGGTCGCTCGGCCGCCAGCTCACGCCCGAGCGCCACATCGACCGTCTGCGCCGCCATCAGTCGATAGGTCGTGAACTTGCCGCCCCCGACCCTTACCAGCCCGTTCGGGTCCGTCTGGATGCGGTGCTCGCGGGACGCCTTGACGGTCGAGCCGGGATGACCCGGATCGGAGGCCAACGGCCGCAGGCCCGTATAGGCCCCGACCAGATCTGAACGGGCCAGGTCCACGTCGAGGCTCGCGTTCACGTTGGTCAGGATCGCATCCACCTCGGCTGCCGACGGCACCGGCCGATCGGGTGGCCCGTCGTCGTCGATGTCGGTGGTCCCGATGACCCAGCGATCCGGCCAGGGAACCAGGAAGCAGACCCGGCCGGGGACACGCAGGGTCAGCCCATGGGCGCTCGGGATCCGATCGCGCGGGACGAGGATGTGGGTGCCCCGGCTGGGCCGCACCGTCGGGCCGGGGCCGGCCAGCGGGAACGGCCCGTCCAGCCGGCCCGACCAGACGCCGGTGGCATCGACGACTCGGTCGGCCAGGATGTCGAACTCGACGCCGCCGAGCTCCTCGCGCACGGTCACGCCCGCGATCCGGCCGCCGCGCTCGAGAGCTCGCACGGCGGTCAGCCGGGTGACCGGCAGGGCGCCCTGGGCTCGGGCGGTCCGGGCCACGGCCAGGGTGTAGCGGGCATCGTCCTCCATGCCGTCGTGATAGACGAAGGCGCCGAGCAGCCGCTCCCGGCGCAGCACCGGGGTCGTCTCGAGCGCCTCGTCGGGCGACAGGTGCCGGTGCCGGCCTCCGTCCTCCGCAGCCCCGAGGACGTCGTAGACGGTGAGCCCAGCGTCGTAGAACGGCCTCGTGAGCGGGCCACCGTAAAGCGGGAACACGAACGGCTCGATCCGTACCAGGTGGGGTGCCAGTCGGAGCAGCCGCCGGCGCTCGGTGAGTGCCTCGCGAACGAGCCCGAACCGGAACTGCTCGAGATAGCGCAGGCCGCCATGGATCAGCCGCGACGAACGACCGCTGGTACCGACGGCATGGTCGTCGCGCTCGACCAGAGCCGTTCGGAGTCCACGGCTTGCCGCGTCGAGTGCGATGCCCGAACCGGTGATCCCGCCGCCGACCACCAGCAACTGCCACGTCTCAGAGGCGAGACGCTCGAGGTCTCGCCGCCGAGCGTCCAGGACCGCCGTCATCGATCCGGCGGACGCCGGACGAGCCGGATCAGGACGGCAGCCGTGCCTGCGATCAGGACGGCGATGAGGAGCGGCGTGCGGAAGACGAGGCGCTGCGCATCGGTCGGCAGGAGGCTGGTGCCGATGGCCAGCCCGAGGACGGTCCCGACGACCGCGACGGCGACGATGAGGACCTCGCGCCAGCCGATGGCGCGACGCTCAACCACGATCCGCCTCGGGCGGGATCCCGATGGGGGCCACCAGGACCCGACCGGCGAGCGCCGCCCCACGCTTGGTCAGCAGGCCGGTCTTGGGGCGATGGAACGTGACCGTCAGATCGGCCCGCACGGCCGGATCCGACGGCTCGCCGCTGGTCAGGTCCACCGCGGTCGGGGTGTCGACGGCGACGACCGGCACGCCGGCCGCCCGGGCCCGGCGGATCAGCTCGACCGCCGATCGAATCGGCTCGCGCAGTGCTCCCCGGACGCCCGTTCCGAGCAGGGCGTCGACGACGACGCTGGCCTTCTCGATGCCCTGGGTCAGGATGGCCAGATCGCGCGCGGTCGCGGCGTGGATACGGCTCACCGACGGCTCGGCGGCGAGGCGATCCCAGTTCCGGGCAGCCTCGGACGTGGCCGGCCGGTTGGGACCCGAGACCAGGACCGCCACGACCGGCAGGCCGATCCGGGCCAGGCGGCGAGCGGCGACCAGCCCGTCGCCCCCGTTGTTGCCCGGGCCGCAGAGGACCAAGATCGGGCCCGCCGACAGGCGCTCCTGGTCCGCGGCCACGGCGCGGACGGCCGCCGCAACCGCCGCCCCGGCGTGCTCCATCAGCCGGCCGCCGGGGACACCGAGGGCCTGGGCTCGTCGGTCCGCTCCGGTCATCGCCTCGGCGCTCATCGGTGCGCGGTCCTTGGTCGCCGACCAACGTCGGACGAGCTCGCGCAACCCGGCCGACATCAGCTCCGGGTCATCGGCCGGGAGCGGTTCAGCGGCCGCTGCCTCGGCGGTCGTGTTCACACCGCCCAGCGTAGCCGAGTCGCAGGGCCGCGTCCCGGGTCAGGCCAGGGGCAGACGCGCTCGGAGCGAGGGTGCCCCGGGTGGGGCGGACGCACCGCCGACGTCAAGCTCGGCCAGGCCTTCGCCGGCAAGCTTCCGGAGGGCCTCGAGCACCGCGGTTCGATCGTGGCCGCCCAACGGACCGTCGAAGGTCGCCCAGCCCGTGCCTTCGACCTCGCGCAGGCGATCCACGATCCGACCGCGGAGCCAGCGCGTCGACCGCTCGAACGGCATGGCTCGTTCCCGGATCGCCCGTGGCGTCGGCGCGGGACGACTGACCGGCGCGCCCGGGCTCGCCCCAGCCGAGCGCGCCGCCGCGCATGCAAAGTGGCACTGGCTCCGGACGGGGCACGCGGCGCAGCGCGGATCTCGCGGGCGGCAGACGGTGGCGCCGAGGTCCATCAGAGCATGCGTCCAATCGGCCGGACGGTCCACGGACGCGAGCCGATCGGCGATCGCCTGGAGGTCGCCGGGCGCGAGCGCGGACGCATCTCCCGCGACGACCCGACCGATCACCCGGCGGACGTTCGTGTCGACGGCACCGACCGGCTCGCCATATGCGATCGAGGCGACCGCGCGAGCGGTGTACGGACCGACTCCGGGCAGCCGCTCGAGCTCGGCCACCAACCCCGGAAAGCGACCGCCGAGCTCCTCGACGACGATCCGCGCGGCCCGCTGCAGGTTGATCGCCCGACGGTTGTAGCCGAGACCCTGCCACGCCCGGAGAACGTCGGCCGGCGTCGCGGTCGCGAGCGCCTGGACGGTCGGGAAGCGGGTCACGAAGGCCTGCCAGGCCGGCCCGCCACGGGACACCTGGGTCTGTTGCAGGATGGCCTCGGAGACGAGCACCAGGTACGGATCAGTCGTGCCGCGGAACGGCAGCTGCCGGCCCTCTCTGGCGTACCAGCCGAGGACGGCGGCCTGCAACGCACCGACGTCGATCACCGCCGCGGCCCCACCCCACCGCCGTCCGTCTCGCCGACGATGATCCGGCGCATGCCGGCGTGCGACGCAAACAGCCACTCCGGGAGGTACCTGGCGGCGTAGACGAACTCGGCGCACTCCTTGGCCACGGCCAGGGTGTCGAGCAGGGGCTCGTCGACGACGATGAGCGTGCCCGCCCGCCGGAGACCCGCTCGATACGCGGCCAAGAACCGCTCACGCGAGCGGCGCCGCCAGGCCGCGATGTCGAGCCCGACGTGGTCGCCGGGTTGCCAGCCCGTGGCCAGCGCGCGTCGCTCGGCGCTGCTCGACACGTGGTCGAGTGACAGCACCAGGCTGGCCACGTCCTGCAACGCCGGCTGGAGCCCGCGGCGATCGTCCAGCGATCGGAGCGGATCGCCCTCGAAATCGACGAACACGAAGCCATCGGGCGTGCGGAGGACCTGCCCGAGGTGGAGGTCGCCGTGGATCCGGGTGAGCAGGGGCGGTGTCGACGGTCGCTCGATCGCCGCCAGGCGCTCGCGGATGATCGGCTCCCAGGTGCGCAGGTCGGCGCCGGTCGGCCCGTCCGCGGGGAGCAGCTGGAGCGCCTCGTCGAGCCGGGTCTCCGCCGCGGTCCGGATCGCCGCCAGGTCGGATGGCTCGGCGGTGCGAGGGGCGAACGACCCGAGGTCGCCCGCGTCGGCGAGAGCAGCATGGAGTTCGGCCAGCGCGCTGCCCAGCTCGGCGGCATCCTCGGTGGCGTACTCCAGGGCGACCACGCCTGGCGCGACGATCCAGGCGGCCAGCCGCTCGGCGACCCACTCGAAGGTGTCGTCGGCCTCGGGGACCAGCTCCTGGAGGAGGGCCACGGTGGCGACGGTCCCGTCCGGTCCGACGTACTCGGCTGAGCCGGCCAGAGCGGGCACCGTCCGCAGGACCCGTTCCTCGGCGAGGTAGGCCAGCATCTCGAGCTCCGGGTTCACGCCCGACCCGAGCCGGCGATAGGCCTTGAGCAGCAGCCGTGTACCGAGGACCACCGAAGTGTTCGACTGGTCGGCGCCAAGCGGCCGCTCGTCCCAATCGGCGATGTCGACCGGACCGCCCGGGGCGAACGCCGGCAGAGCCAAGCCGGGTCGGCAGACCAGGGCGCCGCCGGCATCGGTGGCGATGACCCGACCGGCGGCGATCGCGGTCGCCAATGCGCGCCAGGCGCCGTCACCCGGCAGCCCCTCGCGGACGACCCCGCTGCCCGGCCCGGTCACGAACGGGATGAGGTATCGGTCGGTCGTCTCGTCGTCGCCGACGACGTCCACCAGGGCGAGGACCGCCGACACGACTCGATCGGCTTCATCCGAGCTTCGGCCGGCCGCGCCCACCTCGACCGTGTCGATCAGCCCCAGGCTCGCGACGCCTCTCCCCTTCCCCGCGAACCAGCGCCGCCCGTCGACCAGGTCGACCGACAGCGCCGCCGCGATCGCCGGGTTCAGAGCTTGATCATGACGTGCTTGACGACCGTGTAGTCCTCGATGGCGTACATCGACTGGTCCTTGCCGTAGCCCGATTCCTTGAACCCGCCGTGGGGCATCTCCGAGACCAGCGTGAAGTGGTCGTTGACCCAGACGGTCCCGAACTGGATGGCCTTGGCCACTCGCAGCCCCCTGGCGACATCACTCGTCCAGACCGAGGCGGCCAGGCCGAACCGGACGTCGTTGGCCCACGTGATGGCCTGCTCCTCGTCAGTGAAGCGCTGGACCGTCACGACCGGTCCGAAGACCTCGTCCTGGACGATCTCGCTGTCCTGGCCCGGTCCGGCGATGACCGTCGGCTCGAAGTACGCGCCCGGCCGATCCGGACGATGACCGCCGGCGACGATCTGGGCGCCACCGGCGCCTCCATCAGCCCGCGCGACCATGCCCTCGACCTTGTCGGCCTGGGCCTTGGCGATGAGCGAGCCCATCTCGATGTCGTCGCCCTCGGCCGGGTCGCCCCACTTGATCGTCTTGACCTGGTCGGCCAGGTCGGCCACGAACCGCTCGTAGATCCTCGGCCCGGCGAGGACCCGACAGGGGGCCGTGCAGTCCTGGCCACCGTTCCAATACGAGAAGGTCTTGAGGTTCTCGATCACTGCGTCGACGTCGGCATCGTCGAACACGATGACCGGCGCCTTGCCGCCGAGCTCAAGGTGGAGACGCTTGACCCGGTCGGCCGCGATCCGGGCGATGTGCTTGCCGGTATCGGTGTCGCCGGTGACCGAGATCATCCCGACCAGCGGATGACCGACCAAGGGATCGCCGATTGTGGCGCCGGTGCCGCTGATGACGTTGAGGACGCCGGGCGGGAGGATGTCAGCGGCGATCTCGGCCAGGACGAGCGCGGTCAGGGGCGTCCGGGACGAAGGCTTCAGGATGACCGTGTTGCCGGCGACCAGGGCGGGGCCGATCTTCCAGCCGGCCATCATGATCGGGTAGTTCCACGGTGCGATGGAGGCGACCACACCGACTGGCTCGCGGCGGATCAGGCTGGTCCGCTCGGCCACGTACTCGTTGACCGCCTTACCCTCGAGGGTGCGGCCGGCGCCGGCGAAGTATCGCAGGTTGTCGACGACGACCGGGATCTCGTCGATCGCCGCGCCGACCGGCTTGCCCGCGTTCTGCGACTCGAGCCGGCCGAGCTCGTCGGCCCGCGCCTCGACCGCGTCGGCCAGCTTCAGCAGCAGCAGGCTGCGATCCTGGGGGGTCGTGTGCCGCCAGGTCTCGAAGGCCCTCGCGGCGGCCTTGGCCGCCCGGTCGACGTCCTCAGCATCGGACGCCTGCACGTGAGCGATGACCTGGCCGTTGGCCGGGTTCTGGACTGCGAGCGTCTGGCCGCTCGCGCTGTCGACCCAGGAACCGTCGATGAACTGCTGGTAGGTCTTGACCCGGGGCAGGGTGTCGGTCATCGAGAGCCTCCTGGTGTGCAGGGTCGGGCGCCCGAAGGTTCGCCCTGGGACATGCGCATTAGGCCCTGATTGTGCGCTCCCCGGGGAAGCGCGTCTCAGCCCGCGGTCGGAGCCCTCCGGACGATCAGTCGGCTCCGGCGGCGACGTCCGCCAGGGCACGCAGCAGGAGCGCCGACGAGGTGGCCCCGGGATCCTGGTGGCCGATGCTCCGCTCGCCGAGGTAGGAGGCCCGACCCTTGGTCGCCAGCATCGGGATAGTGGCAGCCGCTCCCGCCTCGGCCGCGTCGGCTGCCGCGGCCAGGACGGCTGGACCGTCAGCCCCGGCCGCAACGGCGGCTCGCGCGGCTTCGAGGGCGGGTGTCAGGGCGTCGAGCATGGTCTTCTCACCGGTCGTCGCCTTACCCAGGCCGGCGATCCCGCCAATGGCGGCCTCGAGCGCCGCGACCGCGTCCCCGGCCGAGAGCTCGGGCCGGTCCGCGACCGCGCCGCCGGCTCGCAGCAATGCCGTCCCGTAGAGCGGACCGGCTGCTCCGCCAACGGTGCTGATGAGGGTCTTACCGGCGAGTCGGAGCAGGCCGGACGGGTCCGGTGAGCCGTCGGGCCCCCGGCCGGCCGGCGCCGACGCCGCCTGCGCGGCATCGAGCTTGGCGACGATGGCCGTGAAGCCGCGGTCCATGTTCGTGCCGTGGTCTCCGTCCCCGATCGCCTGATCGAGCTTGGTGAGGCGGCCCGCCGACTCGTGGAGCCGGCCGGCCGCGAGGCGCAGCCAGGCCTCGAGTTCGTCGATGGTCATCGTCGTTCGCTCGCCTTCGTGGATCCGGCTTGGATCCGCCGTTGTCCCGGGCTGCGGTCAGACCTTCCAGCGCAGGGCGACGGTGTCGACCGGAGCATCCCACAGCCCGGTCAGCTCCGGGTCGAGCTTGAGCAGGGTCACCGAGAACCCGGCCATCTCCAGGCTGGTGATGTAGTTCCCGACGAGACTGCGCCCGATCGAGATGCCGCGCGCCTTGAGGTACTGGTTGACGCCGTTGAAGGCGATGTACAGCTCGATCAGCGGCGTTCCGCCCATGCCGTTGACGAACGCAAGGACCTCATCGCCCTTGCCCAGGCCGAGGTCGGCCACGATCGGATCGAGCAGCATCCCGGCGATCTCGTCGACCGGCGCCATCTTCTCGCGTCGCCGACCGGGTTCGCCGTGGATGCCGATCCCGATCTCGATCTCGTCGTCACCGAGCGTGAAGGTCGGAGTGCCGGCGGCCGGCACGATGCAGCTGGTCAAGGCCATGCCCATCGAGCGGGCGTTGGCGTTGACCTTGACCGCCACGTCGGTGACCTCACGGAGCGAACCCCCCGACTCCGCCCGAGCGCCCGCGATCTTCTCGAGCAGGACGGTCGCGCCGACCCCCCGACGCCCGGCCGTGTAGAGCGAATCCTGGACGGCCACGTCGTCGTTGACGACGACCGAGGCGACCTCGGTCTCGCCGGCGACGAGCTCCGCGGCCATCTGGAAGTTGAGGACGTCACCGGTGTAGTTCTTGACGATGTGCAGAACCCCGGCGCCGCCGTCGACCGCACGAGTGGCGGCTTCCATCTGGTCCGGAACGGGCGAGGTGAAGATGTTGCCGGCACAGGCCGCATCGAGCATGCCCAGCCCAACGAAGCCTCCGTGGAGCGGCTCGTGGCCGGAGCCACCGCCGGACACCAACCCGACCTTGCCCTTCCGGGCGCCACCGGCCCGGAGGACGATGTTGTTGGCCGCGTCGATCTTGACGATGTCGGGATGAGCGGCGGCGAGCCCGCTGAGGCTCTCCGGGACGATGTCCTCGACCTTGTTGATGAGCTTCTTCATCGCTCCCTGCGCGACGGCCATGTCGATCCCCTTTCTGCTGCCTTGTCCGCAGCTGTCAGACCGGTGCCTAGACCGGCGCTCCCCCTGCCGACTTGGTGAGCCGGGCCGCCGCCGCGGCCTCGGCTGCGACCTCCGCCAGTCCGGCTCCGATGCTCGCCTGGACCGCCGCGACGACGGCACCCTCTACGAGCGGACCGTCGCTCACGACGACCCGACCACGCTCGTCCTCCTCGAGCTCCTCCAGCGCCAGCTCGATGCTCAGCACTGCGCTCCCCAGGTCCAGGAGGACGAGAACTCCCTCAGGACCATCCACTGCGCGGATAGCGTCGACGATGAGCGGCGCGCTCGTGCCCAGGCGTCCGTCGGGCATCCCGGCCGCGATCGCGACCCGGACCTCCGAACCAGCCACCTGGGCGACCATCTCGAGCAGGCCCTCGGCCAACGTTCGAGAATGGGAAACGAGAACGATCCCTACCACCGATCCCCCCTCCTGGGTTGCCTCACCCCGGCTGACGGCAGTCTCGGCAAGAGGCCATCAGAGACTGGGCATTGTCGCATCGAGTGCGCCACCTGCGCGAATCGAATTTCGCCGGAAGATCGGCGTCAGGTTACGACCGGTTCGCCCGTGACAGCCAGGCGCTCGATACGGTCCGCGGCGCGGATCGTCCCCGGGTTCGCCCTGAGCCGCTCCGAGATCTTCGCCAGGCGGGCGTGGAGCGCCCGGTCGCCCAGCAGGCCCTCGATGGCGGCGGTCACCTCGGCCGGCTCGAAGGTATAGGTCGGCAGGCGCACGCCGAAGCCGGTCTCGTGGACCCGCTGGGCGTTGTCGTACTGGTCCCAGAAGAGCGGCAGCAGGATCATCGGCCGCCCATCGTGGAAGCACTCGGTAACGGTGTTGTTGCCGCCGTGGGTGATGACCAGGTCGACCCTCGGCAGGATCGCTCGCTGGGGGACGAACTCGGCGCCGACCATGTTGTCGGCGAGGTCGTAGAGGTCGGCCTGCGGGCCCTTGGACACGAGGAACCGATAGGGCGTCGCGGCGAAGACCTCGACCAGTCGGCGCATCAGGTCGACATCGGCCGAGCCGAGGCTACCCAGGCTGAGATACACCAGCGCGCCAGCGCGGTCGACCAGCGCCGGCGGAACCTGCCAGTCGCCTTCCGCGGCCCGGACCGACGACTCGAGGCGATGCCAGGTCGGGGCCAGAGGTTGCGCGCGCCGGTAATCGACCTCGGCCGGATAGAGATACAGGTTCAGCAACGGCGATTCGTGGATGAACGACGGCCCGGACGGGCCCTCGGGCAGGCCCGGGGCTCCATGCTCACGGCAGAACGTGTCGAACTCCGCCCACAGGTCGGCGTGGACCCGGCGATATTCGGCCCGGAAGGCCGGCCACTCCGAGCGATCGTCGAGCGGGTACCCGCTGAACACGGGCGGGACGTCCGGGTCGAGCAGCTCGGCCGGGTTGCACGAGACGATCCGGACCCAGCGCCGGCCACTCGCCGGCAGCGCCGGGAATGCGACGACGTTGTCCTCGACGATCACGTCCGGGTCGAGCTCGTCGAAGATCTCCAGGAGGCGTGGATGGACGTATCTGGCGCCCTCGACCAGGGCGCGCCAGGTCGGCTCGATGAAGCCGCTCAATTGCTCGATCGTCGGGGTCCGGAAGACCGGCGCAGTGTCGCGGATGAAGTCCTTCCAGAACTGCCCCGGGACCTCGGGCACCTCGGGCGGCGGGCCGAGTCGCATCAGCCGTTCCTCGAAGCCCTTCGCCTCGAGCGTCCCGGCGAACGACTCTTCGACGATGAACACCACCCGGTGGCCCCGTTCACGCAGGACCGTGCCGATCCCGACACAGTTGTTGGTCGGCCCGAAGGCGCCCTCGGGGAAGAACACGATGGTCCGCGGCTCGGTCATGGCCGCTAGGATGCCATCCGGTGCCAGTCGACGACGGAGGTTAACGGCGTGACCCATGGGCGGTGGACCGAGATCGGCGAGCGCGTCTTCGTGGGTCGCTATCGCTACCTCGACCAGGACATCGGGGCGGTCCTGACCAACGATGGGCCGGTGGTCATCGATACCAGGAGCACGCCGGGCCACGCCGGCGAGATCCTCGAAGATCTGCGTGCCATCAGCCCCCTCGCGGTCGCAGCCGTGATCGATACCCACCATCACTACGACCACGCCTTCGGCAACGCAACGTTCCGGCCGGCCCCGATCTGGGGCCATCTGCGCTGCGCGGAGCACCTGCTGGCATCGACCGCCGCCGACCTGGCCGAGATCGTCGAGGAGTCGCCCGAGCTCGCCGCTGAGCTTGCCGGCATCGTGCTCGATCCGCCCGACCGGACGTTCGGCGACGAGGGCGCCGATCTGGACATCGGTGGTCGCCGGCTCGAGCTGCGCTTCCTCGGCCGTGGCCACACCGACGACGACATCGTGGTGGTCGTGCTCGATGCCGGCGTCCTGTTCGCCGGGGACCTGGTCGAGAACGGGGCGCCGCCGTACTTCGGCGACGGCTACCCGCTCGATTGGCCGGCCACGCTGCGGGCGATGCGCGCCCTGGTTCGCGGCGCCGTCGTCCCGGGCCATGGCGACGTCGGCGACCTGGCGCTCGTCGACCGGACGATCGCCGAGACCGAGGCGATCGCCGGGCTGGCCCGGGAGGTCGTTGCCGGAACCCTCAGCCTGCGGGCCGCCGCTGCAGCCGCGCCCTATCCCGCGGCGGCAGCCCGCGAGCCGATCGAGCGGGGCGTGGCTCAGGCGCGCGGCGAGCTCGACCCGGCATAAGCGCCGATCCAGACCGCGATGTCGGCGGCGACCTGCGGCCCCTCGGGTTCGTTGAGGGTCTCGTGGCGGAGCCCCGGATACACCTTCCGATCGACGCCGGGCAGGGCCGCCAGGACCGCTGAGGACGCGACCGGCACGAGCGGGTCGGCAGCGCCATGGGTGACCAGCGTCGGGACGCGGAGGCGGTCCAGCTCGGCCACTGCCCGCTCCTGGGCCGCCAGCACCGCGCGCCCCAGGCCGACGGTCGTCCGGTGGTGGGCCAGCGGGTCGACCCGGTAGGCCTCACCGACGGTGGGATCGCGCGACAGGGTCGTTCCGTCGAAGCCGTTGGGCACTGAAAGGGTGGGCACCAGCCGCCCCAGGACACGAGCGGCGGCACGGCGCCATTCGGGCAGGCCGTCGGCCAGCCACGGTGAGCTGAGCACGAGGAGATCTGGCTGCGAGCGACCGCTCTCCGCGTACGACAGGCAGACGAGTCCGCCCATCGAATGACCGAGCAGGATCACCGGTCGTCCGCCCGCCCGGGCACGCGAGGCCGTGAGTCGATCCTCGACGTCGTTGAGCCAGACCTCCCAGCTGCTGACGTAGGCGCGACGCCCAGAGGAGGCTCCGAATCCGCGCAGGTCGAAAGCGGCGACATCGAGACCTGTCGCCGCCAGGATGGTCGCGGTTCGCTCGTAGCGCCCGGAGTGCTCAGCCAGCCCGTGAACGATGAGAACCGATCCACGCGAGTCGCCGACCGCCGGCCAGGTGCGCTCGCCGAGGGACACACCGTCCCGCGCCGGGACCGTGGCGATGGTCGACGTCACTGGCGGTCCTCTGTTTACCGACTCGAGGTCCGCCCATTCTGGCGAAGCCGATACCGCTGTCAACGCACAGCCTCAGCGCGCCGTAGGCACGTTGTTCCCCGGCTCGTCGTCCCGCCCGCGCCCGGGCAGGAAAAACGGCCGGGGCCTTGCGGCTCCGGCCGTTCATCAACTTCGTGACCGGCGGCCGGTCACCTTGTTCGGTCAGACAGGACCGCGTCCGGCCCGACGATTGCCGGTGAGCGCCCCGGCCACGACCACGACGATGACCGCGCCGATGACCGCGACGACGATCGTGCTCAGGTCGAGCGCACCCTGGATCGGGTCCTTGACGTTCAGGAGCACGCCTGCGAGGAAGCCCCCGATCAGGGCACCGACGATGCCGAGGACGACGTGGCCGATAACACCGAGACCCTCGTCGCCCTTGACGAGGAACCCGGCCAGGTAGCCGGCGATCGCGCCGAGCACGATCCATGCGATGAGGTTCATGTGGGCCTTACCCTCCCGTTCTTGTTTCTCCGGCCCCGCTGACCTGCGGCCAACCTTCCGGACCTGGGTGGAAATCTCGACCAGTCGGCCTTGCGGTGCACCCGTCGCGACCGACAGCCGCATTGCGGTTCTCTATCGGCGGTCCCGCGAGCTTCCATCGGCGGATGGCGGAATCGGTCTCGCCGGCCTCGCACGTTCCACCGGCAAGCCTGTTGATACGGGTCGATCGGCTCTCGTGCGAACCTCCGAAAGCGCCCTGACGCGAACGTACGAGCGTTGCCACGACACCGTTGAAGCCGCAGCCCGGGATATCGGTGCGACCGCTGAGCGGCCACCCACCTACCCGATCGAAAGAGCCAAAACCTTTGGTCGGCCTCACGACCGCCCGAGCCCGCGTCCCTCAGCTGGCTCGGGCGGTTTCGTACCCAGGCGATGGGCGCCCACCGCATCCATCCGATCCTGCACTGGCACGTGGCTGCAAGCAGCGCCGTTCGCGCTGGGCGGTCGCCCGAAACCCAGTCCCGGCGATGGTGACCCCGATGGCGACATCCGATCGCCACCCTGGAGGTACACCCCGATGGACGACGCCAAGAAGACGTATCGCGACGTCGAGACCGAAACGAAGAAGGTCCTGCGCGACGCCGACGGCCATGACCTGAACGACGACCTGGGCAATGCCGGCGACGAGGCCCGGCGCAAGCTCGGCAACTTGGGCGACGACGCGCGACGCCAGGTCGACGAGGCCGACAAGGCCAACCGCCGTTAGCAGAGCCGACGGATCTCGACCGCTCGACCGGGCCGCGCAAGATGTAACGCCGGCGCAAGCCCGGTCGGCGGGTCGAGGGCACGCCGGTGACGCCGCGGAGCGCAAGATCCCGCGACGGGCCAGCGTGCGCGTCGTCAGGGAGAAGGAGTCGGCGGCGTTGGATCCCCCCGCAGTCGCAGGAGCTGACCATCGACCTCGAGAGGACCCGATAGTTGCCATCGAGGCCGTCACCGGTGCCACCGGTGACGGCCTTATCGTCATCGACGGCGGACAGACCATCCGGTCGATTGATCCGACCGCCGCCCAGCTCCTGGGTGTAGGCGACCGTCAGCGCGCTGTGGGGATGTCCATCGCGTCTGCGCTTGACTCCGCGCGGCCGCGCGACCCGGCGGGCATGACGATGTCTGGCGCCGAAGTCCAGCGGCGCTCATCGACCCAACGAGACCTGCGCATCTCGCTTCGTCCCGGGCGGTCCCGCCAGCCGCGTTGGGTATTGATCATGAGCACCCCGCTGGGCGAGGCCACGACCGTGACCATCATGCGCGACGTGACCGATGCGGTCGCACTGGAGGAGGTGGCCAGACGGCTGGAAGCCACTGCCGACGTCGCCTTCGACGCTGTGTACCTTGCTCAACCCGGTTCCCTCCGCCTGACCTACGCCAACGATAGGGCGATCGAGCAATCGGGCTGGTCGGCTGAGGGCCTCGCCGATCGCACACTCCTCGACCTCCTGCCGCGACTCGATCCCAGCCGACTTCGGCGGGATGTGGAGGAGAACGGTAGCGGCGCCTCCTTTTCGGCAACGGTCCTTCGCCGACGGGACGGCGAGTTGCGGCCCGTCGACCTGGCACTCCGGCGCGTCGAGCCGGTCCTCGGCCGACCCGCGCTGCTGGCCGTCGTACGAGATGCCTCCGAGCGGGTCGAGTCGCGCGCCCGCCTCCAGCGCCTCGTTCAGCAGGAGCGAGCCAGGGCAGCCGAGCTCGAGACCGTCCTGTCGGCTATCGGAGATGCCGTCGTGGTTTGCTCTGCGAACGGCGCCGTCTCGTTGGCCAACCCAGCCAGCGCCGACTTGTTCGGGAGCCGACTGCCGGCAACGTTCGACCAGCTGATGGATCGGTTCGAGGACCCCGACCGTCGCTTTCCGAAGCTCGGTGCCGTGACCGACGAGGGACCCGTGGAGCTGCGGGAGAAAGGTGCGAGTGGTCGCTGGATCGAGCTGAGCGCCTTCCCGGTCCTGGATACGCCCCAGCTCCAGGAGGCCGACGCCGGGCCCCGGGGCCCAGTCAATGCCACGATCTTGCTCGCGCGCGACGTGACAGATGCGCGAGAGGCGCGCCGCATGCGCGAGGCCTTCGTCGGAGTGTTGTCCCATGAGCTGCGGACACCGGTGACGACGATCCTCGGCGGATCCAAGGTCCTCCGCCACCGTCGGGGCCGGCTGTCCGCCGACACCCGGGACGAGCTGTACGCGGACATCGAGGCGGAGTCCGAGCGCTTGTATCGGCTGGTCGAGGATCTCCTGGTCCTGGCCCGCTTCGAAGAGCGCTCGCCCGAGTCGGTATCGGACGACCCGCTCCTCCTGCAGCGTCTCTTGCCCGGGCTGGTCGAATCGGAGGGCGCCCGCTGGCCGGGTCACCGGATCACCCTCGACGTGCCAACCGGATTGACGACGGTGCGCGGCGACCCCACGTACGTCGAACAGGTCGTCCGGAACCTGCTCGGCAATGCCTGCAAGTACTCGCCGGTGGGGACGACGATCGAGGTCCGGGTCGAGCCGACCATCGACGAGGTCCAGGTCCGGATCCTCGACGACGGTCCGGCCTTCGCGGCGTCCGAGGCCGTCCGGCTGTTCGAACTGTTCTATCGCTCGCCGAGTACCTTGGAGGTCGCCGGCGGTGCCGGCATCGGCCTGTTCGTGTGTCGGCGGCTGGTCGAAGCCATGGGCGGGCGGGTCTGGGCCTACCCCCGTCCAGAGGGTGGCGCCGAGTTCGGGTTCGCCCTGCGTGCGTTCAACGAGGAGGAGGCATGAAGAACCAGCCGCTCGTGCTCGTCGCCGACGACGAGCCGCGGATCACCAAGCTCGTGGCGGTGACCCTCGGTGACGAGGGGTTCCGGGTCGTCACGGCTGGGGGCGGCGAGGAAGCGCTGCGCAAGGCCGAGGAGGTCCGTCCCGACATCGTTCTGCTCGACATCGTGATGCCCGACCTCGACGGCATCGAGGTCATGCGCCAGCTCCGCGAGTGGCGGCCCGTGCCGGTGATCCTCCTCACCGCGAAGGGATCCACCGCCGACAAGGCGAAGGGGCTCGACCTCGGCGCCGACGATTACATCGCCAAGCCATTCCACCCCGACGAGCTGGCGGCGCGCGTCCGGGCCGTCCTGCGCCGGGCCGCCGGCGTGTCTCCCGCCGGCGGGGTCGTTCGGATCGGCGCCATCGAGATCGACCTCGAGCGGCGGATGATGACCCGCGATGGAGAGCTGGTCCAGCTCAGCCGGACCGAATGGCTGCTCCTCCAGCACCTCGCGGCGAACGCCGGGAAGGTCGTCCTCCACAGCGAGCTCCTGACCAAGGTCTGGGGTCCGGAATATCGAGACGACCTCCAGTACCTACGGGTCTGGATCAGCCGGGTGCGCCGCAAGCTCGGTGCGGCACCGGGCGAGCCGGGTCCGATCACCACGTTCCAGGGGATCGGCTATGTCCTCAACGTCGACGAGCCGCCGCCGCTGGCTGCGGCCCCGGCCGATGACCCAGGCGGCGCACGTGTCGGTTGACCGAAGCGAGCTCGGCGTGGCCCCGCGTCGGGCGGTGCTGGTCGAGCTCGATACGCTCATCGTCCAGGACCCTGCCGACCCTCGCGCCGTCGACGACGCGGGCCTGGCCCTCGATCGGGTCGCCGGCGTGGCGGAGCCGATCGTGCTCGCGCGCGAACGGGTGGCCGGACGCCTGCTCCCCGCCGACCCGGACGAGCGGATCGCCTGGGTCCGCGAGGCGCTCGATCGTCCCGAGGCGCGAGTCCTGCCCATCGTCGCCCAGCCAAGCGAGCGCAGGACTGAAGCGGCCGATCGGTCGCTGGTCAGCGCCTGGCGGGCGATCCGGCCCGATGGAAGCCCGGCGTGGCTCCTGACCGGCGACCCGCGGGCGGTCGGACCGGCTCGGCGGGCTGGTCTCCGGGTCGTCCGCATCGGCCCCCGGCCCGCGAGCGTCGAGGCCGATGTCGAGCGGCCCGACTACGAGGCCAGGGATCTCCGGGACGCGGTCAACCACCTGCTGGTGAGCGACGTGTTCCCGACCGTCGCGGCTCGATGAGCGGGCACTACGACAGTGGATGGTCCCGTTCGACCACGTCCTGGAGCGCCCGTTCGTCGCTCGATGGGCCAGCGCCCTCAGGGACATCCGCCAGGTCCGGCAGCGACGCCTCGGATTGGGGCTGCGCCTGTTCCGAGGCAAGATCCGGCCGTTCGGGCAGGCCTTCCGCAGGCGAGCTCATCGCTCGGTCTCGGTCATCGGTCGCTGGCTCCTCGTGCGTCACGGACCGCTGGCCCCGGCGCATTGTAGATGGTCGAGACCAGGCGGTGGCCGGCGCCGTGGCGCACACGGACATGCGCTGAATGCACGTAACGGCGCGCGAGCTCCGCACGGCCCGCCGCGGTGGGCTCATCCTGCGCTTCGCCCAGCTCGGACCGGTCGCGTTCATCGTGGCTGAGTTCCCGGAGACCGGTACGGCAGGGACCAGCCTCGAGCAGCCCTGCGTCGAGGCCCACTGGTCCATCGTCCTGACGGGGAGCCTCGATGTCGTGCGCCCGGACGGTCCGCCGGCCCGGGTCGACGCGGGCCAGGCTCTCTACGTCCCGGCTGGAGAGCCGGCTCATACATTCCGGGCGGATCGGCGGGTCTCGGCAGCCGGCTTCGTACCGCTGCCGACAGGCGCGATCGACGATGACGCGGTTCGCGAGGCCGGATTCGAGGAGGTCCCCACCCGTGCCTGGCAGCCGGCCCTGCCGGCCGCGCGCGACGTCACCGTCGCCACGGGATCCGCGATCGTGCCCCTCCAACGGGGTGCGATCGAGGCCGATGCCGCCCTGATGGGGCCCTGGGTGTACTGCCAGGCCAGGTTCGGCGGGGTGAGTGGCTACTCGAGCGAGTGGTGCGACCTGCCCCACTGGGGCATGGTCCTCGGCGGGACGATGGCGATCGAATGGGAGGACGACGTCGAGATCGTCGGCGCCGGGGACGCCTTCTACTGCCCACGGGGCCCGGCGGGGCATCGTTTCCAGGTGACCGACTCCGCAACGATCTTCGACTTCACGCCGATCGATGCCCTCGCAGCCGTCGGGCGGATCGCCGAGTGGCGGCCCACGGTCAGCCTGTCTCCGGCTCAAAGGGCGCCGTCCGCACCGGCGGCGAGGGGGATCGACGCCGCGACCGACATGGCGTCGTAACGGGGTTGGGTCGCGAGCTCATCGTCCCGTCATGACCCAGCGACGAGGATCGGCCGGATGTCCACCAGCGCCGCGCCCGAACTGACGGCACCTGAGCCGGTCGAGCCCCTGGGGACCCGAGGCGAGGCCGCGGCGCTTGTCGGGGTGACCCGCCGGTTCGACGACGTCACCGTCCTCCGCGACGTGTCGCTGGCGGTGCGGCCGGGCGAGCTCGTCGGGATCATCGGCCCGAGTGGCGCCGGCAAGACGACCGCGGTTCGGATCCTGACCGGAGCGATCCGGCCAACCGAGGGGACCGCTCGCGTCCTGGGCGAGGACCCGACCCGGCTCAGTCCGCGGGCCCGCGAGCGGATCGGCTTCATGCCCCAGCACATGGCCTTGTATGAGGACCTGACCGCGGGCGAGAACCTCGACTTCGTGGCCAGCCTCTTCGGCCTCCTGTGGTTCCGTCGACGGCGCAGGATCCGCGAGATCCTGCAGCTGTTCGAGCTGTGGGACGTCCGTGGCCGGCGGGCCGGCGCCCTGTCCGGGGGGATGCAGCGCCGGGTCCAGCTGGCAGCCGCCCTGATCCACCAACCCGAGCTGGTCTTCCTGGACGAGCCCACCGCCGGGATCGACCCCATCCTGCGCCAGACGATCTGGAGCGAGCTGCGTCGTCGGCGCGACCAGGGCACGACGCTCCTGGTGACGACCCAGCAGATCGCCGAGGCCGAGGAATGCGACTCGGTCGCCCTGATCGCTCATGGCCGGGTGGCGGCGTTCGCGCCGCCCGAGGCGCTCCGCCGCCAGGCGTTCGGCGGGGAGGTCCTCGAGGTCGAGACCGAGGGCATCATCGACGCCCCCACGTTGGCCAGTGAGGCGATCGTCGGCTCAGTCCGCCAGGTCGGTCCGCGGACGATCCACGTCGTGGTCGAGGACGCCGCGTCGGCGATCCCTGCGATCATCGAGGCGGTCGAGTCCAGCGGCGGTGCGGTCGGCTCGATCCGCGAGTTCCGGCCATCGTTCGACCAGGTCTTCGCCGCACTCGTCGAGGACGCCCGGAACGACCCCGCACCCGACGCCGCGTCATGACCAGGCTGAAGACGCCCCTTCGGATCCTGGCCGTCGTCGGCAAGGAGCTGATCGAAACCATCCGGCGGCCCGGCGCGATCATCAGCACCGTGCTCGGGCCGACGGTGATCCTGGGCATCTTCGGACTCGGCTTCATCGGCCAGGGGCCGCTCCGGGCAGAGCTCGTGATCCCGCCCGCGACGGGTCTGTCGACGGACCCTGCGACGTACGCTTCCATGGCCTCCAACCAGGTTTCGATCGTCGGCGTGGTGGCCGATGAGGCGACTGCCGATCGGGACCTCGAGGCCGGGCGGACGGACATCGTGGTGATCGCCCCGGCCGACGCGCAGACGCGCCTGACCGCGGGCGAGCAGGCCATCCTGCGCGTCCACTACGACACCGTGAGCCCGTACCGGGCCTTGCTGGCCCGGACTGCCGCCGATCGGATCGCGTCGGTCGTGAACCAGCAGGTCCTCGAACGACTCGCCCGGGAGGCAGCCGACCGCGCCGCCGCAGCTGGCCAGCCCCTGCCGGCATCCGCTCGCCCCGAGGTCCTCTCGGCGCCGACCCGGGCCGAGGCGATCAACCTGGCCCCGACGCCGCCGGCCGTCGTGCCGTTCTACGGCCTGGCCGTGCTGGCTCTCATCATCCAGCACGTCGGGGTCACCCTGGGCGCCCTGTCCATGCAACGCGACCGCCGGCACGGCCTCATCGACCTCTTCCGGATCTCGCCGATCCGCAGCGGCGAGCTGCTCGTCGGCAAATACCTGGCCTTCGGGTTCCTCGGGGCGATCATCGCGGCCGTGACCCTGGGCGCCCTGCTGGGACTGTTCAGTGTCCCGATGCTGGGCGATCAACGCGCCATCGCCCTGACCCTCGGTCTGCTGGTCCTCGCCTCGACCGGCCTGGGCATCCTCATCGCCCTGGTATCGGACTCCGAGCGCCAGGTGGTCCAGCTGGCGATGCTCCTTCTGCTCGCCTCGGTCTTCTTCAGCGGCTTGTCGGTCGATCCCGGGCAGTTCGCGCCGGCGATCCAGGCTGGAGCCCATTTCCTGCCTGTCACCCTCGCCTCGGAGCTGCTCCAGGATCTCCTGCTCCGCGGGACGACCGACGGGACATGGCGGATCGGTGGGCTGGCGGCGATGGCCGCCGGCCTGTTCGTCCTGGCCTGGTGGCAGCTGCGTCGAACCCTCGCACCCGTCGACTGAAGCGTCCCAACGGCGGGCCGCGGATCACTCGGCGCCCGGCCGCGTCTCAGCGGCCGGCGCCGCTCGGCTCAGCGGCGGGCCATCACCGCCAGTCGATCGTTGGCCGAAGCCGACTTCGTCCCGGCTGCGGCGGGCAGCCCGCGATCCTCGGCGATCTCCTCGAACAGGTCGCGATAGCGCGCGCCGACGCGCCGCCAGACCATCCGCCGTCCGTAGGCGTGGGCTCGCTCGGCGATGCCGGCCCGGAGCGCGGGCCGCTCGAGAAGCTCGATGAACGCGTCCGCCAATGCGCTCGGCGAGGACGGCGGGACGAGAATCCCCCGGCCGTCGGCCAGCAGCTCGGTGGCGTAGGCGTAGGGCGTCGACACGATGGCCTTGCCGGCACCCAGCGCGTACGACAGCGTGCCCGACACGATCTGCTCCAGGCCCGGGTAGGGGGTCACGAAGATGTCTGCGGCCAGGAGCCAGCGGCCCAGCTCGCCGGTCGTCACGAATCGGTCCTCGAACCGAACGTGGTCGCTCAGGCCCAGCTCCTGCACCCGTTGCCGGAGGCGGTCCCGGTAGGCCTCACCTTCGCGGCGCACGAGGCCAGGGTGGCTGGCGCCCAGGATGACGAACAAGGCCCGCGATCGGACGTGCCGGACGCGGTCCATCGCCTCGATGACCTGCTCGTAGCCCTTGCCGGGGCCCAGCAGACCGAAGCTCAGGATGACCTCGTGACCGGCCAGACCGAGCTCCGGCTTGACCAGGTCGGGCTCGACCAGCGGCAGATCGGGTACCCCGTGGCGGATGACCCGGATCTTGTCGGGGTCGACGTCGTACACGTCGGCCAGCAATTGGGCGGCCCGTCCGGACATGGCCACCACACCAGCCACCCGTTCGCCCAGGGCCGCCAGGACGGCACGCTGTGAGCGGGATGGTCGACGGAGGACCGTGTGCAGGGTGGCCGCGACGGGGACCTCGAGGGCGTCGACGAGATCCAGGACATGAGCGCCGTCTTCGCCCCCGAAGATCCCGTATTCGTGCTGAAGCGACACGGCGTCGACGTCCCAGCGGTTGATCTCCCTGGCGGCCCGGCGGTAATCGTCCGGGTCATCGCGACTGATCTGACGGACGACCTCGAGCGGGTAGAGATCGGGCTCGGATGGGTCGTGGATCGCGACCACCTGGCCCCCGCCGACGGCGCGAGCCAGATCCCGCGTGAAGGTGGCGATACCGCACCGGCGCGGCGGATACGTTGCGACGAAGGCGACCTGAAGACCCACGACACTCCTTTGATGAGGCAGCCGGTTACGGCGCCCCCCAAGAAGCCGAAACCGGTTCGCCCAGAGTGCAGGACAGCCAGTTACGGAATGGTCAACCCGACGCCGGGCGGGCTTGCGGGTCCATCGCGTCCTCGTCCTCCTCAGTCGCGCCAGCGGCCGAATCCTGGGCAACCGGCACCGCCCGGTCCTGCATCCGCTCGAGGATGACCTCGAGGGAGGCTACGACCGGAACCGCCACGAGCGCCCCGATCAGCCCGCCGACGGCCCCGCCGACGAGCAGGCTGATCACAACCAGGAAGGGCGACAGGCCGACCGCGTTCCGCATGACCTTAGGAACCAGGACGTTGCCCTCGATGGCGTGGATGATCACGTAGGCGATGATCACGGGGATCAACAGGTCGGGTCGCAGGATCGCGGCGACCGCGAGGGCCGGCACCGCGCCGATCGCAGGTCCGACCATCGGGATCCCCTCGGCAAGGCCGGCGACCAGGCCCAGCAGGAGCGCCGAGGGCAGGCCCATCACTGTATAGGCGGCCCCCGTGGCCACGGCGATCACGCCCATCAAGGTGAGCTGGCCGCGGACCCAGCCACCCAGCCGGATCTCGATGTCGTTCCAGGCAGCGCGAGTGCCGGCCCGTCGTTCCGGCGGTACGAAGCTCAGCGCGAACCGCTGGAGGCGAGGGCTCTCGGTCATCCAGAAGTACACGAGGGCCAGCATGGTGACGACCGACAGGACGATATCGGCCACGGTCAGACCGAACGCAACAACGTCATCCGGTCGCGGGTCGGCCCCGGGCTTGAGCGCGAAGAGCCCGGCGTCGACGATGGCGGTCACGCTGGCCGCGAGGGCCGGCGGCTGGATCGCGGCGGCGTCCGCCCGGATCCGCTCGAGGGCGGCGGGCAGTGCTGCGGCGAGCGATGTCGCCTGGGTGAGAGCACCGGGCAGCACGATGAAGGCAAGCACCAGCACCACCCCGAAGAAGATGATGTAGACGGACAGGATCGCCGTGCCCCGCGGGATGGGGATGCGCGAGCGGAGGATGCCGACCAAGGGGTCGAGGGCCGAGCCCAGGAGGATCGCGAAGAAGACCAGGAGGAGGACGCGCCAGGCCGCCACGCCGATGAGGACGCAGGCAACGACCGCGCCCACACCCAGGGTGAGCCCGATCCCGCGGACCATCCAGCGCACGGCTTCCGACCGCGCGCTCCGGCGCGGCGTGATCTCGGTCATGGCGACCCCACCTGCTCCCGCCCTGCGGGATCGTAGCCCGGCTCGGTTGCAGGCGCTTCGCATGGTGCGACCGGCCCGTTGCGGGGGCATCGCAGCCGGGGCGCCGGCGCACCGCTTGACGGTCCGTCGTGGCACGCGTCTAATCGAGACCCCAGAGGTCCAGCACGTGTCAGCCGATCAGCCCGTCAGTCGCGTCGAGCCCCGGGAGCGTCGCCTACGGCTGGCCCTGCAGCGCGCAGTCCGGACCGCCGGACAACCCGATCGTTCGGACGGCGCCGGCCGGTTCGTCCGAGTCGTCGGGCTGCCGATCGCCCTGGGCGTCGGCGCGGCAGCGGCCAAGGCCGTCATCGATGCGTCATTCGGTGGGGATCTGGGCTACCTGGGCTTCGTCGCGGCGGTCGTCGTCGCTGCCTGGATCGGCGGACTCACCGGCGGGATCGTGGCAACCGCGACAGCGGCGGTGTTCCAGGCGACGCTGTTCCTGGAGCCGAACCTCACGCCGGCCTCGGTCAGGGCGAACGCTTCGCTCCAGCTGGGCCTGTTCCTGCTCGTTGGGCTCCTCATCGGCGCGGTCACGGCCGCACTGCGGGTCGCCACGTCCCGGGAACACGAGGCCCGGCAGCGCAACGAGGCGCTCTTCCTGGCCGAGCGCGCGGCGGGCGTTGCGGCCGCCCGGGATCGCGTCGCGCTCGAGCAGCTCCAGGCCATCACGGCGAGCCTGTCCCAGGCGGCCACGCCCGCCGAGGTCGCCGCTGCGGTCCTCGATCGGGGTCTGAGCGCGCTCGGCGCAGCCGCCGGCGGCGTCAGCCTATTGAGCGCCGATGGTGAGTCGCTGCTGACCATCGCGACGCGTGGCTATCCGGCCGAGATCATCGCCGCGGGTGACCCGTACCCGTTGTCGCGACCGTCGCACCTGTCCGACGCGGTCCGTCAGCGCCGGGCCATCTTCCTGGGCGATCGGGCCGCCTGGGCAGCCGCCTACCCCGACGCCCCGCCGAAGTCCATCGAGGCCGCGCCGCATCCGGAGGAAGCCCTGGCGATCGTGCCGCTCCTCGTGAGCGAGCGGGCGCTCGGAGCACTTGTCTTCCGTTTCGCCGGAGCGCGCGACTTCGGTGACGGGACCGGGGAGCTGATCGTCCGACTTGCGGACGAATGCGCCGAGGCCATGGACCGGGCGATCGCCTACGACGCGGTGACTCGTTTCGCGGTGGATGAGCGACGCCGCGCGGCCGAGCTGCGCGGCGTGCTGGAGGCGATCGGTGACGGCCTGTTGGTGGCCGATGGCGAAGGCCGGATCGAACTGGCCAACGACACGGCCGTCCGGCTCATGGGCTCGGTGCCCAGCCATCTCGACGAAGTCTCGGCCTGGTTGGGCCTCGCGACCGACGAGGTGGCCGCAAGCGACCATCCCTGGAGCGCGCGGGCCGTCGGACTGCCCGACGGACGCTGGATCCACGTCATCGCCTACGACGTCGAGCACGAAGGCGTGCCTTCCGCGGCACCGACCGGGTCGTCGGTCATCGTCATGCTCCGCGACGTCACCGCCGAGCGGACTGCCGACCAGGCCCGTGAAGCCTTCCTCGGCGTCCTGTCACATGAGCTGCGGACGCCGATCACCGCGATCTATGGCTACGCCAAGGTCCTCCGCCGCCCGGGTCGGGGCAGCGAGGCGGCCGAGATGCTGGCCGACATCGAGATCGAAGCGGATCACCTGTACCGGATCGTCGAGGACCTCTTGGCGCTCAACCGGGTCGAGGGCGGCCTGGAGATCGAGGGCGAGCCACTGCTGATCCAGCACCTCATCGGCCCGGTGGTCGAGTCGGAGGCGGAGCGCTGGCCAGCGGTGACGTTCGTGACCGATCTTCCGCGGGGACTGCCCGCCGTATTCGGCGAGCGCACGTATGTCGAGCAGGTCCTGCGCAACCTGGTCTCGAACGCCGCCAAGTACAGCGACGTCGGATCGACCGTGACGGTCACCGCTGGGGACACCGAAGCCGAGGTCGAGGTCCGCGTCCTAGACGAGGGCGTCGGCATCGACCCCGACGAGGCCACTCGGCTCTTCGACCTGTACTACCGCTCGCCTCGGACGGCGCGCCAGGCGGCCGGCGCCGGCATCGGCCTGTTCGTCTGTCGTGGCCTCGCCACCGCCATGGGCGGCCGGGTCTGGGCGCGGCCCCGCCCGACGGGCGGCTCCGAGTTCGGGTTCAGCCTGGCCCGCTGCGACGATGATCGAGTCCCGGACGAGGCGCACGCGGCGCCCCCGGACTCGGTCTCGTTCTGAAAGCTGGGAGGGTTCGCGGGCTTGCCGGCATGCCCTGGAATGTCGTCGCGATGACCGCTGGAGCTTCGTATGGGGCATTTCGGGCTTCGTGCATCATGATGCGTCCATGAACGACGAACTGGTCCCTGTCCTGCCTGAGCTCGCCGACCGCGAACCCGGCCGCGGGCCGCACCTGTCCGAACGGCCGCTGAGGATCGCCCAGGTGGCGCCGCCGATGGAGGCCGTGCCCCCTTCCGGCTACGGTGGGACCGAGCGGATCGTGGCCGAGCTCATCGACGAGCTCACCCGGCGAGGCCACGAGGTGACCCTGTTCGCGAGTGGCGATTCGACCCCCAACTGCGAGCTCGTGCCCACGGTCCCGGTGGCTCTCCGGCCGCTCGGCTTCAGCGGCGACCCGACCGGATATCTCGCGGCGACCATCGCCCAGGTCCGCCGCCGCCAGGCGGACTTCGACGTGATCCACGCTCACCTCGAATGGGCCAACCCGTGGCTGATGCGGGTGACCACGACCGCTTCCGTCGCCACCTTCCACGGCCGACTCGACCATCCCTGGGCGACCGACGCCCTGCTGGACCCGCCACCGGGACTGGTGGCGATCAGTCGCAGCCATGCGGCGACCCACCCAGAGGTCCCGTGGGCCGGCATCGTCTACAACGGCCTCAGCCTCGAAGGCGCCCCATTCGAGCGGCGGCGTACTGACGCCCTCTCGTTCGTCGGCCGGATCGCGCCCGAGAAGGGGGTCGTCGACGCCATCGAGATCGCCCGGTTGAGTGGCCGCCCGCTGCGGATCGTGGCCAAGCTCGGACCCACCCCGGTCGAGCAGGAGTACGCCGAGAAGGTCTTCAAGCCGGCCCTGCAGCGAGCCGACGTCGAGTTCCTCGGCGAGCTCAGCGGGGCCGAGCGCGACAAGGTGCTGGCGTCCAGCTATGCGATGCTGATGCCCGGGACATGGCCCGAGCCCTTCGGCCTGGTGGCGATCGAGGCGATGGCCTGCGGGACACCGGTCGTCGCCCGCCGGACGGGCGCCCTGCCCGAGATCGTGCGCGACGGCATCGACGGCTTCCTGGGCGACGATCCGGCCAACCTGGCGTTCCTCCTCGACCGGGTCGACGAACTCGATCGAGAGCAGATCCGGCGGGACGTGCTCGAACGGTTCTCCGCCGGGCGGATGGTCGACGGCTACCTCGAGGTCTATCGGCTGAGGTTGTCCGGTGAGGGCGACCCATCGGGCACGAACGAGCTCCTCCGCCTGCCGAACGCCGTCCACGGCGCCTGAGCGGCGCAACACTGTCGCAAGCCCGGGAGGCCCACCGGGTGACCGCCTGCAAGTGACGAGGGCGCATGCTGTCGAAGCGCCCTATAGCAGCGCCCACCGCGAGGAGACCCGACATGACCACAAGCGATCGGATCGGCGAGGCTGCCGACAAGGCGGCCACCAAGAGCCAGGCCGCAGCCAATTCCGCGAAGCAGGCCGCCGCCGAGCTCGAGAGCGACGGGCCCGGCTGGCTGCAAGACGCCGTAGGCACGATGAAGAGCGGAGTCGAGACGGTGAAGAGCGGAGCCGGCCAGGTCGCCGAGCGGCTACCGGACCTGGCGGAGGAAGCCCGCAGCGGAGCCGCCGGGACCGCCCAGACCTTCGACTCCATGCCCGAGCCAACGCTTCAGCTCCTGGCGGCGGCATCGCTCGGGTTCGGAGCCGGCCTGTTCCTGGCCGGGGCCCCACGGCTGATCACCTTCATGGCCCTCGCGCCGGCGATCTTTGCCGCTGGGACCATCGCGGGCCGCCAGCGCCGGGCGTTCGAGGTCAACTAGCCCCCTGCAAGGCGCCTGCAACTCAGGCACGACCGGGCGGACCGGTTCGCTGTGACCCTGCCGGACCTACGGTTTGGCCGAACCTCGAAAGCGCCACGTGGCCCATTCGAGAACATCCGTTTCCGGCGAGGAGGTCATGCCCTCGCCGGACCGGTAGTCCCCGCCGGCTGATCGCAAGCCGACCTACGCAACAAGAGAGAGCGGGCAACGTTCGGTCGCCCGCTCTCTCGCGTCGTCGGCTGACGCATACGGACCTGGGGTCGGCCTCATCGCGCTGACTCTGAGTGGGACTCGTGCCACGACCGGCCCACCAGGTCCTCGGCCGCCGATGCGCCGCGGACCGTGCGGCCGTTGGTGGTCAGTTTCAGCATGTTGTCGCCTCGGGTTACGGAGGCGGCCGTCGGCCGGGCGGCCGGGACGGCTGTGCCTCGGCCGGAGCCCTGCGAGCTCGACCGTCGCACCGGGTCGACCGGCCAGTGCATCGCGTTGCACCGGCGCGCGACAGATCGAGCGTTCGCGGTCGGATGACGCGCGAACGGCGGGTCAACCCCCGAGCCGGACCACCCAGCGGCCGTTGGCGCGACCGGCGAGGATGGCGTCCAGGGCCGGCTCGAGACCGTCCAGGTCGACCTCGGTCAGCGCCCGTCCCAACCCGCCCGGCCTGAGGTCGTCGGCGATCCGGCCCCACAACCGCCGCCGGTCATCGATGGGCACCTGGGCAGAGTCGATCCCGAGCAGAGCCACGCCGCGCAGGATGAACGGGAAGACAGTGATGCTGAACGCGGCGCCGCTGGTGTTGCCGCTGGCCGCGACCGCGCCACCCCACTTGAGCGTGCGCAGGATGTACGGCAGTGTAGCCGCGCCGACGCAGTCGATCGCGCCCGCCCAGCGCTCGCTCTCGAGCGGACGGGGACTGTCCGCGGTGACCTCCTCACGGGACAGGATCCCGACGGCTCCCAGGGCCCGCAGCTCGGCGTGGACCTCGGTCTTGGCGCTTGCGGCCCAGACCTCGTAGCCCCGCTCTGCCAGGATCCCGGTCGCCGTCCGGCCGACCCCGCCGCTGGCCCCGGTGACCAGGACCGGCCCACCGCCAGGATCCAGGCCGTGGGCCTCGAGCCGGGCGACCGACAACGCCGCGGTGAAACCGGCAGTCCCGACGGCCATCGCATCGCGCGCGGTAAGGCCGGGCGGCAGCGGGACGATCCAGCCGGCCGGGACCCGGGCGTATTCGGCGTAGCCGCCGTGCCGGGCGACTCCCAGCTCGTAGCCGTGGGCCAGGACCTCCGACCCGACCGGGATCGCCTCGTCCTCGCTGGCGATGACGGTGCCGGCCAGGTCGATCCCGGGGATGAGCGGGTTGATGCGGGCGACCTTGCCCGAGACGATCGTGGCCAGCGCGTCCTTGTAGTTGACGCTCGACCAGCCGACCCGGATCTCCACCTCGCCCGGGGGCAGATCGGCGGCGGCGAAGTCGCGGACGCTGCGTTCGACGGTCTCGCCCGCCTTCTCGGCGACGAATGCACGGAACTCGGCCGGGATGACGGGCATCGGCCGGATTCTAGTCGTCTCCGGCACCGGCCGGAGGCGTGAACAGGGCGGCTACGTCCCGCGGGTCGGGCTCTTCGGTCCGAGGTTGCCGGCCGTGTCGAAGGCGCGGACGTAGTACCTGGCCCCGTTGCGACGCTTGACCGTGACCGACGTGCCGCTGACCGTCTTGATCGGCTTGGTGATGCCAACCCGGTAGACCTTGTAGCCGGTCACTCCGAAGTTGTCGCGCGCCGCGGTCCAGTAGAGCCTGGTCGTGGTGGCCTTGAGCCGGGCCTTGAGCGACGTCGGCGCGGTGGGCGCGGCCAGGTCGGCGCCGGCGGGTGGAGTCGTCACGCTGGCGGTGACCGATGGGCCCTCGTTGCCGGAGCCGTCGACGGCGCTGACCGTGTAGGCATAGGTCGTCTGCGCTGCTCGGCCAGCGTCAGTGAAGCTCGTGCCGGCCGGCGTCCCGACCTGGA
>JBDTQW010000013.1:0-41539 GCA_039931975.1 Chloroflexota bacterium
AATCCCCTTGGTCACGGTCTCGGTGTAGGTCCCGAGCGGGCTGCCGATGGCCAGGACGGACTCGCCGACCTGGACCGCCGACGATCGACCGAGCTTGGCCGGCGTCAGCCCGGTCGCGGTCACCTTGATGACGGCGAGGTCAGTGGTCGGGTCCCTGGGCCACCACGGTGGCGGGCAGGTCGCGTCCGTCGAGCAGCTGGACGCTCAGGGACGAGCTCCCGGCTACGACATGATCGTTGGTCAGGATCAGCCCATCCGACGTCAGGATGACCCCCGAGCCGACGCCGCTCGTACGGCCGGCTGACGTGGTGATCGTCACCACCGAGGCTTTCGCGGCCGCGACGATCGTCGCGTCGTCGGTGACGGTGGCGGTCGTGGTCAGGGCCCCTGCCGGCACGGCGGCCGAAGCGCTGGTCGGAGCCGTCGGGCGTGGCACGAGGGCCACGATCGCGAAGGTCGAGGTCGCCCCGACGACCGCTGACAGGAAGGCCGCAGCAAGCATGAGTCGCGCGGTCGGTTGATTGGTCGTGCCGGTCATCGTCGTTCTCCTGGGGCCGCTGGGACACCCTCCAGACCCGAATGTGCGCCGACGATCCTGTCGTCCGGATTACGGCCTGGCCGGCCAACGCCCACCGATCACGGCTCCGTTCCCCGGCAGTACCATCGGGCACCGACTGAGCGCGGGATCAGCAGCGGAGGACTCGATGGCATCTCGGATCGGCGTGGCAGTCATCGGCGCCGGACGCATGGGCAGCAACCACGCCCGTCTCATCGCCGCCGGGGCGCCCGAGGTGCGCATCGTCGCGATCGGCGACATCGACATCGCAGCCGCCCGCCGCCTGGCCGACGAGATCGGCGGCGCGACGGCATTCGACGACCCGTTCGAGGCCATCGCAGCGCCGGGCGTCGACGCCGTGCTCGTCGCCGTGTCGTCCGTGCATCACCGCGCGATCGTCGAGGCCGCCGCGGCCGCAAGCTGCGACATCCTGTGCGAGAAACCGCTGGCACTCGACCTGGCCGAGACCGACGAGATGCTGGCCGCGGTCGAGCGGGCGGGGGTCCGGCTCCAGGTCGGGCTGATGCGCCGGCACGATCCCGATCACGTGCGGGCCCGCGCCCAGATCGTCGCCGGCGAGCTCGGCCGCCCGTTGCTCTTCAACAGCCGGCAATTCGACACCAACGCTCCGCCGCCGGGCATCCTAGACTACGCCGTCAGCGGCGGGATCATGCTCGACATGGGCATCCACGAGTTCGACTCGGCCCGCTTCCTCATGGGCTCGGAGGTCGTCGAGGTCCAGGCGACGGGCTCGGTCCAGGTCTTTCCGGATCTCGCCGCATCCGGTGATGTCGACACGGCGGTGGTGAACCTCAAGTTCGCTTCGGGAGCCATCGGCAGCGTCGAGCTGAGCCGGCGCATCGCCTACGGCGAGGATGTCCGCACGGAGGTCCACGGCACTGAGGGCAGCGCGTTCATCGGTGGCCTGCCGGTCGTCGGAAGGTCGGCATTCGGCGACAACGACGGCGTCCGTTGGGATGCCACGCTGCCTTCGGTGCCGCGCTTCGCCGCCGCGTACACCGATCAGGCGCGCGCCTTCGCGCGGTCGATTCAGCGCGATGAGCCGGTCAGTCCCTCCGGAGCCGACGGGCGCGCGGCGTTCGTGATCGCGATGGCCGCCCAACGCGCTCTGCACGACGGAGGCGCGATCGCGGTCGAGGGACCCGTAGCCGCGGACGCCCTGCTCGTGGTGGAGGCGCCCGGGGCCTGAGCCGACGGCGCCCCCGGCCCGCTCAGGCGGTCTAGGCGGCGCCGGCCAGGTGGTGCTGGATCCGCTCGAACATGAAGCGCGACGACTCGACGGCCCGCTCCTCCCAGGCGAAGACGCAGCTGGTGATGATGCCGTCGAACCCGACCCGTCGGAGGGCGCCGAAGCAGGCCTCGAAATCGACCTCGCCCTGGCCGATGTCCAGGTGCTGGTGGACCCGGGCAGTGGATCCTGGCGGGTTCACGATGTAGCGATTGCCGGACGATGCCCGGTGGTTGAGAACGTCGGCCACGTGCACCTGGGCCAGGACGGGCGCGGCGTACTCGATCATCGCGGCGATGTCGTCGCCCAGGTAGTAGGTATGCGGGGCGCAGAAGACATAGCGCACCAGCGGCGAGTCGATCCCCCGGACCAGGTCCACCGCCGGGGTATTGGCTTCGATGAAGTCGTTCGGATGAGCCTCGAGATTCAGGCTGATGCCCTCGCGCTCGAAGAGCGGAAGGAGCTCCTCCATCGAGCGCCAGAACTGCGCCTCGCTTCGGTCCACCTGGTCGGGCAACCCGTTGAACTCGGAGTTCATCGTGCTGCAGCCGACGTCCACCGCGAGCCGGATCGCCCGCTTCCAGTAACGCACCGCGGCCAGCCGCTCGTCCTCGTCCGGGCTGGACCAGCGGTAGAGCGGCAGGATCGAGGCGAGCTCGACGCCGGTATCCTTGAGCGCAGTCCGGAATTCGGCGACCTTGGCCCGATCGGCCCGTGGGTGGGTGAAGAATGGGATGAAATCGGGTCGCGGCGAAAGCTCGATCGAGTCGTAGCCGATCTCGGCGGCGATCCGGCAGACCTCGCCGAATGGTCGATCGCGGAGCATGTACGGATCGAGGGCGATCTTCACGTCAGGAGCTCTCCCGTGTGGCAGGACTCATGCGATCCTGGAGGATGGTCGCGCTCGCCGCGATCTGCTCCGCCATCCGCGCGCGGACGGCCGGGTCCGCGATGGCGGCCATGGTCTCGAGCCATCGTACGGTCCCGTCGATGACCGCGACGATCGCCTCGGCATCCTCGGCGGCAAAGAGCGGCCGGTCCACGACGTCCACGTACACCGGTGAGGTGTGGGACGCCATGCTGGTCAGGTATGCCGAGTGGATCTCGTGGTCACTCAGCGACCGTGCCGCGATCCAGGCGCCGCCGTCCACGTCGATCGCGGCCGTGAGGTGCAGGTCGTCGGTCCCCTGCGGGACCTCCTCCCGGGCGACCACGCCACCGTTCACGACGAGCTCCACGGCGCCGATGATCGGCTGCGCTGCGCGCGCACGGACGTGCGCCTCGAGGCGTCCACCCGACGCCGGCAGCGCCAGGACGTCGCCGGGTTCGTGCCCGTCGACGGAGAGCTCGAGGACCGGTCCAGAGGTGGCGAATGTTCGCCCGGCTCGGACGGCCGTGGACCATGCCGCGAACGTGGGCGCCGCGTCCGGATCGAGGCGGGCGTAGGTCCGGACGGCGCCCAACGGCATCTCCGCCGACATCTTGTCGGTGCCGCCCAGGACGGGCAACCGGTATCCGCAGTTGAGGAACCGGTACCACTCGAGGATCGTGGGGTTGTCGAGACCCGGCGCGAAGGTCTGCATCTCGACCGCGTCGATCCGGCCCGCGACGATGTCCGCCGCGATCTCGGCCAGGGGCAACGGGAAGTGCGCCGCGATGACGAGGCCGCCCTCCGCGTGGCAGCGATCGGCCCAGTCGGCGAGCAGCTCCGTGACGGCACCCCCGATGCGACCTTCGGGGCCGCCGCCGGACGCGAGGGGCATGACCGGATGGCGCGCCCCGAGGAGCCCGAGGTGGCCGAGCATGTTCTGGCGGTTCTCGGTTCCGACGATCACGAAGTGGCGACCGCCCGGGTCGGCCTGAGAGCCCCAGGCCAGGTCCGGGACATTCGTGAACTCATCGCCGAGCTGCGTCGCGAGCAGGTGGACGAACGCCACGTCTTCAGCCGCCGCCTGGAGGAGTGCCGTCGATGGGGCGACGAAGTGCACGTGGGTGTCCGCGGACAGCCAGCCGGCCGGGCGCAGGTCGATCGGTCGGTCGATCTCGATCGCAAGATCCCGGAGGCCGGCCTCCACGCTCAGCCTCCGGCGCACGGGCTGATGGTCGAACCCCTTGACCACCTCGACATCGACCGCCCCGAGGGGCAGGTCGATCTGGAACGCTCCGGGGACATAGGCGTAAGTGTCATTGCCGAGGATCAACCCTGCGCCCGTGTCCTCGAAGTTCGCTGGGTTGATCTCCTCGCGATGGCCGAGCGGGGGCAGATAGCGCCCATCGGCGGCGACAAACCGGACGCGGGCCGGCGTCGACTCGCCGGCGACGGAGAGGGCAACGTCGACGCGGACGTCGGCTGGGGCAAGCGGTCGGATCGCGATCCGACCGTCTGGGCTCTTCGCGCCAGCCTCGAGATCCCTGACGCCGACCTTCCAGCCGCCCACGTTGATCCGCGCGTCCGGCGCGATGGCAATGTCGACGACGGACCGCGATGAGCTCTCGGCTGGGTTCTTGTCCGAGCCCGAAGCGTCCGGCTCGGTCGCCCTCGGACTCCCCCAGCCGATCGGCTGACGTTCAGCGGCCTGATCGGCAGGCTTCCGCAGCGGGCGGGACCCGATCGCGATCCCGAGGTCGACTTCCGGGAGTCCGCCGCCGCCACCCTCGACCAGGAACTGGCGGCGCGGCGCCAGCACGAGTGGATCCGCCGTTCCGTTGAAGAGGGTGAGCGCCGCGATCACAACGTCAGTGCCCGGTCGTCCATCCGCGAGGGGCACGACGCGAAGCTCGGTCGGCTCCGCGTCACCGCCCAGCGGGATCGCATGCAGCCAGTACGTGGCGTCGTCCAGGGGCGCCGGCACGAAGTCGGCGATCCCGGTCTGAGCCGCTCCCCAGGACCCGGGCAGGATCGTCAGCGCTCCGCCATGACCGGCGGGAGCGTAGCGGCCGGGCTCCTGCCGCGGGTACGGGCCCCGCCAATCCAGCGTCTCGTCCGCCCGATGACCGATGGCCGCAAACGGCTGGAAGCCCCACCCGATGATCCCATCGGCGATCTCGAACCGCCGGCGCACGTCCACGACGCGGGTGCCGCCGTCAGCGAGTGTGATCTCGTACCGGGCAAGCGGCTCGCCGGACGGCAGGACCCAGCCGACGGGCGTCCCGGGCAGCCGTTCGCCGTCAGGATCGCGCCAGCTGTCCGCGAAGTGGGCGACCACGAGGTGGCTCGCCCGGCCGTGCCCGCGGAGGTCGATCGTCAGGGCGTCGCGGACGAGGACCCAACGAGGACCCGCGGTCCTCGTCCCGAGGCCGAAGGGAAGGCCGCGGAACACGGCCCCACCGTCGGGCAGCCGTGCCAGCGCCTGCCGGTAGAGCGGATGGAAGCGCGCCGCGACGTCGTCATCGGTGGCGTTCCATGCCCCCGACAGGTCGACCGGGCTCGCCAGCCGCGTCGCGGACCGGATATGCCCGATGGCCATCAGCTCCGACCCTCCGACCGATGTTGACGTGGGGCGAGCGGCGATGATACCTTCCTTGCAATCGGTTGCGCAAGGAGAGACGATGGGGACTGTCCGACTGACCGTGGGCCAGGCCATCGTCCGCTTCCTGTCCCGGCAGTACGTGGAACGCGACGGCCGACAGGCACGCTTCATCGAAGGTATGTGGGGCATCTTCGGGCACGGCAATGTCGCCGGACTGGGACAGGCACTCGAGGAGCTCGGCGACGCCGAGGACATGCCCTACTACCGGCCCCAGAACGAGCAGGCCCAGGTGCACCTGGCGACGGCGTTCGCCCGGCATCACAACCGGCTCCGCGCGTACGCGTGCACCTCGTCGGTCGGGCCGGGTGCGCTGAACATGGTGACCGGCGCGGCCACGGCGACGGTCAACCGCATCCCCGTGCTGCTGTTCCCCAGTGACTACTTCGCTAACCGGACTCCGGATCCGGTGCTCCAACAGATCGAGCATCCGACCGAGCGCGACACGAGCGCCAATGACGCGTTCCGCCCCGTCTCGCGCTTCTTCGACCGGATCACCCGACCCGAGCAGCTGCTCGCCTCACTGCCCGAGGCGTTCCGGGTGCTGACCGATCCGGTCGACACGGGGGCGGTCACGATCTCTCTCCCCGAGGATGTCCAATCCGAGGCGTTCGACTGGCCGGAGCGCTTTTTCGAGCGCCGCGTCTGGCGCGTGCGCCGGCCGGTACCGGAAGCGGCCGATGTCGCCGATGCGGCTCGCGTCATCGCCGCGGCGAAGCGTCCCGTGATGGTCGTCGGCGGGGGAGCGATCTACTCCGAGGCGACCGAGGAGGTCTCCGCGTTCGCGACGCGATTCGGGATCCCCGTGCTCGAAACGCAGGCCGGCAAGGGTGCCCTGCCGTGGAACCATCCGATGAACGCGGGACCGGCCGGCACGAACGGCGGGCTGGCCGCAAACCGGCTGGCTCACGATGCCGACGTGGTGATCTGCGTCGGGACCCGGATGGGCGACTTCGTGACGGCGTCCCGCACGACCTTCCAGAACCCCGACGCCACATTCATCGGCATCAACATCGGGCCGATGGATGCCCACAAGCTGCGCGCGGTGCCCGTCGTCGCGGATGCCCGCGAGGCGCTCCGTGCGCTCGAGGCCCACCTTGGGACCGCCGGATATGCGGGGACCGACGACTCGTACCGGGAGCGCGTCGCCGACTTCAAGTTCGAATGGGACGGGATCGTCACCGAGCTGCGCAGGGTGAACGGCGAGCCGGGCGACCTCGGCCAGGCCGAGGTGATCGGGATCGTGAACGACGTCGTCGGCGGTCATGCCACGGTGATCTGCGCGGCGGGCAGCCTGCCCGGCGATCTGCTGCGGCTATGGCGGCCCGAGGATCCCAAGGCCTACCACGTCGAATACGGCTTCTCGTGCATGGGCTACGAGATCGTCGCGGGCCTGGGCGTGAAGCTCGCCGACCCGGATCGCGAGGTCGTCGTCATGGTCGGCGACGGCTCGTACCTGATGTTGAACTCGGAGATCGTCACCGCGGTCGCCGAGGGCATCAGGATCACGATCGTCGTCCTCGACAACCACGGCTTCCAGTGCATCCTCGCCCTCCAGCGGATGGTGGGCGTGCCGGATTTCGGCAACGAGCTCCGGTTCCGCGACCGCACCCGGAACCGGCTGACTGGCCCGTACGTGCCGATCGACTTCCGCAAGCATGCCGAATCGATGGGTGCCCTGGCGCTCCAGGCGAACACGCCGGACGAGCTGCGCGACGCCCTGGCCACGGCCCGGGCCGCCGACCGGATCACCGTGATCGCGGTGCCGACCGAACCCGAGAAGCGGGTCCCCGGCTTCGAATCGTGGTGGGACGTGCCCGTGGCCGGGGTGAGCGGACAGGACTCGGTCCGGAAAGCCCGCACCGCGTACGACAAGAAGCGCCGCGAGCAGCGCGTCGACATCCACTAGACAGGAGATATCCATGCCCGGACCCGGAATCGAGCTCATCGGCGCGGAAGAGGCGGCCGAGGTGATGGAGGTGCTCCAGAGCGGCTACCTGAGCCGCTACGGACCGTCGGACGACCCCAGGTTCGGCGCGAAGGTCCACCACATCGAGGAGACGATCGCCAAGCTGGCCGGGGTCCGCTACGGGCTCGGCCTACATGGCGGGGGGTCGGCAGCGATCTGGATCACCCTCCTTGGCCTCGGCATCGGCGCCGGGGACGAGGTGATCGTCCCCGGGTTCACCTACGTCGCCTCGATCTCGGCGATCGTCTATACGGGTGCCACCCCGATCCTCGCGGAGATCGACCAGACCTTCGACCTCGACCCGGCGGACGTGGAGGCCAAGATCACGCCACGGACGGCTGCGATCCTCGTCGTCCACATGCTTGGCGCACCCGCGCGTATCAACGAGCTCAAGGCGATCGCGGATCGGCACGGGATCCCGCTCGTCGAGGACTGCGCGCAGGCATTCGGGGCGACCTACGAGGGTCGTGGGGTCGGTGGCTTCGGAGCGGCCGGGACGTACAGCTTCAATGAGTTCAAGACGATCACCTGCGGTGACGGCGGGATGATCGTCACCGACGACAAGGACCTGTACGAGCGCTGCTTCGCGATGCACGACCAAGGTCACGCGCCCGATCGACTCGAGTCGAAGTACGCGCCGCGCCCGTTCCTCGGCATGAACTTCCGGATGACCGAGCTGTCCGGCGCCGTCCTCCTGGCCCAGGCTCGCAAACTGGACCTGATCACGTCCCATCTGCGGGCCAACAAGGCCATCGTCAAGGACATGCTGGAAGAGGTCCCGATGATCGACTTCCGGAGCCTGACGGATCCGGAGGGCGACCTGGCGACCCACCTGGTGGTGGTCCTCCCGTCCAAGGAGATCGCCCGGAACGTCGCCGACGAGGTCGGCTCGAAGACGCTCTCCGAGTCGGGCTGGCACACCTACAGCAAGATGAACCACCTCCTCGAGAAGCGGACGGTGACCGGCAAGGGTTGCCCGTTCGATTGCGCCGATCCCGGCCACGCTCACGGTGAGTACCGGGCGGGCATGCTGCCCCAGACCGATGCGCTTCTCGAGCGCTCGCTCAGCATCGGGATCGGTGTCCGCGATCCCAACCTGGCGCCATTCGGGCTCCGGATGCGCGATGGGGAAGCCGAGGCACGACAGGTCGGGGCGACGTTCCGGGATGCCGTGATCAAGCACCGGGCGTGACCGTGGACCGTCGATGATCGAGGCGCTCGTCATCGGCCGGGTCGGCGTCGACCTCACGCCGTCATCGCCCCGTACCAGGCTCGCCACCGCGGACACGTTCATCCGGGCCGTCGGCGGATTTGCCGGGAACATCGGCACGGGCCTGGCCCGACTGGGGATCCGTACGGCGCTGGTCTCGGCCGTCGGCGACGACGGGCACGGGGACCACGTCCGAACGTTCCTTGCCGGAGAGGGCATCGACGTCGGGCCGATCGTCACGCGGCAGGGGTCGCGGACGCAGGTCGCCTTCTTCGAGGTCTGGCCGCCGGAGCACTTCCCGGTGACCTTCTACCGGCCCGCGCCCGCGCCCGAGACCCGCCTCACGGTCGCCGACCTCCCGACGGAGCTGCTCGAGCAGGCGCCGCTGATCGTCGTGTCCGGATCGCTCCTAGCGAGCGAGCCCGCCCGATCGACCGCGCTCCGGATCCTCGAGGATCGCCGGCGGTCGCGGCACCGGCGGCCGGTCTCGATCACGATCCTCGACCTCGATTGGCGGCCGACCATGTGGGACGACCAAGGCGAGGCGCCGGTCCTGATCGGTCGGGCCGCGCCGTTGTGCGACATAGTCATCGGCAGCGACGGGGAATTCGCCGCGGTCGGCCAGCGCCCTGAGATCGCCACGGACTCGGAACCGGGACTCATCGTGCTCAAGCATGGTCCGGACGGGGTCACGCTCATGTCCGACGTGGGAACGCGTTTCGTGCCAGGGATCCCGGTCGAGGTGCTGTGCGGCATCGGCGCCGGGGATGCGCTGACAGCCGCCTTCGCCGCCGGCCTCCTGGGGGGCCTCGATCCGGTCGTCGCGGTCGAGCGCGGCAACGCCGCCGGGGCGATCGTCGCAATGCGGCTCATGTGCAGCACCGCGATGCCCACACCGGCCGAGATCGACGAGCTGCTCGCGCGAGTCGCGGTCGGGCCGCAAGGGGGAGTGTCGTGACGAAGGTCGACGAAGGACCGGGCGTCGAGATCCACACGGCCAAGCTCCCCATGCGCCTGCCGCCGGAGGCGCTTCACATCCGTCCGGACGCCGACGGCGTCGTCGCCACGAATCCTGCTCGCGCCGGCTGGCGCTACCTCGCGTTCCGGGCGTTCGGGCTCGACGAGGGCGAGACCGTGCTGCTCGACCGTCCGGACCAGGAGGCGGCGATCGTCACGATCTCCGGCGGTGGCATCGAGATCGCGCTCGACTCGGGTCCGCCGTTGTTGCTCCCGGGTCGGCCGTCGGTCTTCGAGGGTCTGCCGTGGAGCGCCTACGTCCCGGCGGGGACTACCGCGCGCATCATCGGCCGGCCGCTTGCCGGGCGACGGTCCGTCGTGGCCGTGGCGCAGGCCCCGCTGACGGGCCGTGGTGGCGTCGCGACCGAGGCCATCCTCGTCCCCCCGGCCGACGTCGAGATCGAGATCCGGGGGGCGGGCAATGCCACCAGGCAGGTAAACAACATCATGATGCCGGGCTTCCCGGCCGACCGCCTGCTGATCTGCGAGGTGTTCACGCCGAACGGCAACTGGTCCGGATGGCCGCCCCACAAGCACGACGTCGACGACCCGCCGCGCGAGGCGGTCCTCGAGGAGACGTACTTCTACCAGATGAGCCGCCCCGAGGGCTGGGCCATCCAGCGGGTCTACCATCGCGACGGCTCGCGGGACCTCATGATGCCGGTCCGCCACGGCGACCTCGTCATCGTCGACCAGGGTTACCACCCGTTCGCATCCACCCAGGGGTACGACGCCTACTACCTCAACGCCCTGGCCGGCGATCGGCGGACGATGGCCAACACGGACGATCCCGATCTCGCCTGGGTCCGCACCCTGTGGCCGGGGATGGCGCCGGATCCGCGGCTGCCCCTGGTCCAGCGGTGATCTCGGAGGGCGGTTCCAGCGCCCCTCAGGTCGAGACCGCCCAGGTCGCCGATATCCGGGCGGCCGCGCTCGGCCTGCGCCGGCGGCTGCTCCGTCTCGGCGACGAGCGGGGCATCATCGCCGGGATCGCGATCGACCATCGGGACAGCCTGCGGGTGATGCTCGAGGGCCAGGGCTCAACGGGCCTGACCACTGCGGATCTCCAGGCCCTGAAGCTGAGTCTGACGAGAGCGCTGGCGCCCGCGGCGACGGCGATCATGCTCGACGCGGAGCTGGGCTCGCTGGCCTTCGGGGCCGGGGCGGTCCCGGCGTGGGTCGGCCTGATCATGCCGCTCGAAGCGCAGGGCTACGAGACGGTCGGGGCCGGGCGGACGACGTCCCTCCTCGACGACTTCTCGCCGGCGACGGCGCTTCGGTACGGTGCCGACGCGTGCAAGCTGTTGCTTCCGTACCGATTCGACGACGCAACGTCGTCCGACCGCCAGGACGCACTCGTCAGCAGCACGGCTGCGGCCTGCCATCTGGTCGGGCTCCCCCTGGTCATCGAGCCCGTCGTCTACCGGCAGCCGACCGAGACCGCCGCGGAGTATGCCGATGCCTACGGGCGACTGGTGATGGGTGCCGTTGCCCGGCTGCAGCCCCTCGGCGCAGACTTGCTGAAATTGCCATTCCCCGTGCTGAACGTGACGGCCGTCACGGAATCGGCGGCCCACGATGCGTGTCGCGCCCTCGGCGAGATCTGCGCCGACACGCCGTGGGTGCTGCTCGGCGCTGGGGCCGACAGCGACACGTTCGTCGAACAGATCCGGATCGCTGGGATCGCCGGTGCGGCCGGCTTCCTCGCCGGCCGCGGGATCTGGGGATCGGCCCTCTCCGTCAACCCAACGGAAACAGAGCGGATCGCAGGCGGCGTTGGTCGGGCAACCTTCGTTCGCTGCCGCGAGATGGCCGAGCGGGTCGCCCGGCCGCTGACCGACACCGCCGGCTGACGGCCGGCTCCCGATCGTCGATGCTGCCGATCGTCGAGGGGATGATCACCGCTCTGTTCTTCGCTGCCGCAACGCTGTCCTCGGCGCGGGCGAGCCGGCTTGCCGGCGCCGCATCGGCGGCCGGGGGCGTCCTGATCTTCGAGGCCCTCATCGTGGCCCCGATCGCCGTGATCGGTTCGCCATTGCCGGCCGGTCCGGCGCTGCCGGTCGAGGCCTTCGCTTTCGCTTCGATCGGCGGGGTCGCGAACGTCGTCGGTCTCCTGCTGATCTATGCGGCGTTTCGGATCGGCGCAGTCGGGATCATCTCGACGGTCGCCTCAACAGAAGGGGCGATCGCCGCAGCGATCTCGGTGTTGGCCGGCCAGACCCTCGTGCCGGGATCGGGGCCCGCCCTTGCGGTCGTGGCGATCGGCGTCGTGCTGGCGGCCATGAGCGGTGGCCAGGAGATCGAGGAGGGGGTCGCCATCAGTCGCGGGCAGTCGCTGCGGGCAGCTGGCCTGGCGGCGCTCGCCGCTTTCATGTTCGGCCTGACGTTCTTCACGACCGGCCACGCGAGCGCCATCCTGCCGCCGGCATGGACCCTCCTGCCCGGCCGGCTGTTCGGGGTCGTAGCCGTCGGCCTGCCGCTCCTCGTCACGGGCCGACTGCATATTCCACGCACGGCGCTGCCGTTCGTCGTGCTGACCGGGTTCGGCGAGATCGCCGGCTATTCGGCCTTCTCCATCGGCGCACGGGAGGACATCGCACCGACCGCGGTCCTCGGATCGATGTTCGCGCCGATCGCGGCCATCGCCGCCTTCGTCCTGTTCCGCGAACGTCTCGCCCCGAGACAGATCGTCGGGATCGCCCTCGTTGTCGCCGGCATCGCCATCCTCGGTGCCATCACCGCCTGACAAGCTCGGCATCGCCCCTAGGAGCACCGTCATGCGACTCGTCTACAACTCCAACTCGACGATGTACCTCCCAGCGCTGATGCAGATCCGGGTCGCCCGGGAAACCGGCTGGGAGGGCATCTTTCTCCGTGCCGAGCACCTCCAGCGGTACCTCGCCGAGGGCTACTCGGTGGCCTCCCTCCACGACGCCCTCAGCGGCCTCGCCCCGGTGAACCTGGGTGCCCTTCCCGACCTGGAGCGATGGCGACCGGATGAGCGGGCGGCGATGCTTCGGGAGGCGGAGGCGCTGACCGAGCTCGCGGTCGACGTCGGCGCGACGAACATCCAGGTCCTGACCGGGCCGGTCGCGCCCGGGGGCCCGTACAGCGGCCCGGCCGATCTGTCACCGGCCGAGCTCAGACGGGTCTCGGCCGAGGCACTTCGGGCAGTGGCGGATCTCGGGGCTCCGCACGGCATCAGCTACTACCTGGAGCCGGTCGCCTGGACGCCGCTCGCGCCCCTGGCCCGGGCGGTCGAGGTGGTGGATGAGGCGGGGCGCGACAACGTCGGGCTGGTCCTCGACTTCTGGCATCTGTGGCAATGTCACAGCACGCCCGACGACGTCGCCCGGCTCGACCGGCGCCTGATCTCCGGGGTCGACTTCGCGGATTCGCTGGGACCGCAGGGGTCTGCTGCGCCTGACCAGCGATCGCGCTGCGTGTGGCCCGGCGAGGGCGAGATCCCGCTGCGGGATTGGGCTCAGGCCGTCCGCTCCACCGGGTTCGACGGCTGGTGGGACAACGAGCTCTACAGCCCGCTCCACTGGGAGTGGGCTGACCCGTTCGCCGTTGGCGCGGCCCTGCTCGAGGTCCTCAGGAAGTCGATGCAGGATTGACCGGCAGTCGCGTATGTTGACATTCGGAAGAGCCGCCGGTACCGTTCTGCGCAATCGGTTGCAATCGGAGGTGTGGGTGGATTCGCGGGTCGGGCACACCAGCGCGTGGCGCTCGGAAGTGCCGCATCCCTGCTCGTCCGCGCCTCGCGTGTTGCGATCTAGCCGCAGCGCCCGCTCGTGGCCGTGAACAGCGATCGCCCGCGCCGCCGGATCCTCCTGAAGGATGTCGCCCAACGGGCGAACGTCTCGGGCTCGACCGCGTCGCGAGCCCTCGCCGACGACCAGCGCATCAGCATCGGCACCCGCGAAGCGGTCAAGCTCGCCGCGGCCGAGCTGCACTACGTCCCGAATGCAGCGGCCCGCAGCCTTCGGGTCCGCCGAACGCGCACCCTGGGCCTCCTCCTGCCCGATCTGCGCGACCCGGTCCACGGACAGGTTGCGTCGGCGTTCGAACAGGAGGCTCGCCAGCAGGGGTATGGCGTGATGGTCGTGGCCGGCGAACGAGACCTCGCGCGCGAACGGCTGGCACTACGGATCTTCGCCGAGCACGGGACCGACGGCGTCGCGATCGTGTCGAGCGTGCTGTCGCCCAAGGAGTTGCGCGAGCGGGTGGATCCGGATCGGCTCGTCCTCGTATGGCCGGACCATCGCAGCCTGCCCCGCCGCAACGGTGCGCCCGTGCCCGGGGTGATCCAGACGGATGACGCAAGCGGCGTGCGGGCCGCCGTCGACCACCTGCTCGACACGGGCTGTCGCCGGATCGCGTATGTGGAGAGCGGCGTGCGCGCCTCGAACTCCATCCGCGCCGCGACCGTTGCCGCGACCCTCAGGGATCGAGGCATCCGCGAGCCGATGCGCACCTTCGTGGCCTCGCTGGACGCGTGGCGCGCCCCGGGCGACCTTGCCGCCGAGATCGCGGCCGATCTCCCGGAAGCCCTCGTTTGTTATGACGACCAGCTCGCCCTCTGGCTGATGGACGCGCTCCGGAACCTCGGGGTCCGTGTCCCCGACGACGTGGGGATCGTCGGCTTCGACGGGATCCCGTTCGCCGGGATCTCCAACCCCCGCTTGACGACGGTCGCCGTCCCGTCGTCCGAGATGGGCCGGGTCGCGGCTTCGACGCTCATCCACGCGGTGCACGACGGCGCGCTGCCCGATGGCGTGGTGCTGCCGGTCGAGATCGTCGTCCGCGAGAGCACTCGCAGCCTGCCGGCGAGCAGCGGTCAGGGATGACGACATGACGGACCGGCGGATCGCGATGGCGCCCTGCCAGATCCGGCCGATCCCTTGTCGCTGACGCCGAACGGGGGACCTCCTCCGCTCGTCGGCCTGGACGAGCTCGCCAGACGCGGCCGACTGCTGGTCATCGAGACGGTCGCGCGCAGTGGCGCCGGGCACGTCGGCGGCCCGTTGTCGGCCATGGACCTGCTCGTCGCCCTGTATTTCCGCGTCCTGCGGATCCGACCGGACGAGCCGGGCTGGCCGGACCGGGACCGGTTCATCCTGTCGAAGGGCCACTCCGCCATTGGGCTCTATGTCGCGATGGCATTGCGCGGCTATTTCCCGGTCGAGGAGCTCGCGACGTTCGACACGGGCAACAGCCGCTTGCAGGGTCATCCCGACATGACCCGGCTCCCGGGCCTGGATGCATCGACGGGCTCGCTCGGCCAGGGACTATCCGTCGGCCTGGGGATCGCCCTCGGAGCGCGAATGCGCGGTCTGGGCATCCACACGTTCGTGATGCTCGGCGACGGCGAGACGCAGGAGGGGATGGTTTGGGAGTCGGTGATGGTCGCCGCGAAGTACGGTCTCGGCGGCCTCACGGCGATCATCGACTGCAATGGCCTCCAGCAGTACGGCTGGCCCCTAGAGTCGGGCGGCGAGGGCGGTGGCGACCGTCGCGACCCGCTGGCGGGGACACGCCTCCGCGGGGCGCTCGAAGCCTTCGGCTGGCGCGTCCTCGAGATCGACGGTCACGACTTCGAGGCGATCGTCGCGGCGTGCGCAGACGCCCGGGCCGCGGCCGGCGGCCGGCAGCCGACGGCCGTCCTGGCGAGGACCGTGAAGGGTCGCGGTCTGTCGTTCACGGAAGGTCGCCACGAGTGGCACGCCAAGGTCCCCACCGCAGACGACGTCGCCACCGCCCGGCTCGAGCTCGGGTTCGGCAACGGGGCCGCTTCGTGACCGGGCCGATGCGGGTCGCTTCGTGACGCGGCCGATGCGCGAGGCGTGGGCCGACACACTGAGCGAGCTGGTGGCCGACAACCCCGACATCCTCGTCCTCGACGGCGACCTCGCCACCTCGACCCGAGCCGACCGGTTCGCCGCGGCCCACCCCGAGCGGTTCCTCGAGATGGGCATCGCCGAACAGAACATGGTGGGCGTGGCCGTCGGCCTGGCGACCCTCGGCTACGTGCCCTGGCTGTCGTCGTTCGCCGTATTCTTCACCCATCGCGCCGTCGACCAGGTCCGGATGCTCGTCGCCCAGACCCACGCGAACGTCAAGATCGGCGCCGCGTACGCGGGCCTCCTGACCGGTTTCACCGGCAAGACCCACATGGACGTCCAGGACCTCGCGATCATGCGGGCGATGCCGGGCATGACCGTCCTCGCCCCGGGTGACGCCACCGAGTGCATGGCGGCCGTCCGCTGGGCGACGAAGACGCCGGGCCCGGTCTACCTCCGGCTCGCGCGCGACGCGGCCCCCGATCTCTTCGATTCCGAGTACGTCTTCGAGCTGGGCCGGGTGATCCGGTTGCGGGTTGGAACGGACGTGCTGATCGTCTCGACCGGGCTGCAGTCGGCCCGGTGCCTGGCTGCGGCGGAGCTTCTGGAGGCGGACGGCGTCTCGGCGGGCGTCCTTCACGTCCCATCGCTGAAGCCGGTCGATGCGGCCGCGATCGTCGAGGCGGCCCGAGAGGTCGAGCTCGTGATCACCGCCGAGGAGCACACGATCAACGGCGGACTCGGCGGCCTCGTGGCCGAGATCCTCGGCGAGCACGAGCCACGCCGACTGGTCCGGATCGGGATCGCGGACACCTGGGGCGAGTCGGCCCCCAACGCCTTCCTGCTCGACCGCCACGGCCTGTCCCCCGAGCGGGTCGCCGAGCGCGCGCGATCGGAGATCTCCCGGGCCGCTCGAGCGGCCCGGGCCGCTGATGGATGAGGCGACCATGACGGGCACGATCGAGAGGCTGAGATGAGCACGTTCAAGGTCACCGAACCGAACAGCATTGGGGTCGCATTCCTGGGTGTCGGCCGGATCGGACGGACGCACCTCCGGACGCTCGCGGGGATCGGCAATGCGCGACTCGTGGTCGTCGCCGACCTCGATCCAGGGGAAGCCGAGCAAGGGCGGGAGATCGGGCGGGCCGAGCGGGCCACGACGGACGCGCTCGACGCGATCAACGACCCGGCGGTCGAGGCGGTCGTCATCGTGACGCCGACGACCACCCACGCCAGCCTGATCGAGGCCGCTCTGCGCGCGGGCAAGGCGGTCTGGAGCGAGAAACCGATCGCTCTGGACCTCGCCGAGACCGACCGGGTCGTGACGCTCTGGCGCCAGACCGGCCTGCCGGTCCAGATGGGTTTCATGCGCCGCTTCGACCCCGGCTACGTCCGGGCGAAGGAGCTCATCAAGTCGGGCGAGCTCGAGCGCGTCGAGCAGTTCCGCGCCTACTCACGCGATACGTACATGCCGGATGCCAAGTTCATCCGCGACAGCGGCGGCTCGTTCCTCGACATGAGCGTCCACGACTTCGACCTCGCCCGCTTCCTCGTCGGCGAGATCGAGGAGGTCTCGGCCTGGGGAAGCAACCTGATCGACAAGCGGTTCGACGAGGGCGGCGACGTCGACACGGCCGTCACGATGCTCCGCTTCCGCAATGGCGCCCTGGGCGTGGTCGAGATGTCCCGCCGCTCCGCCTGGGGCTACGACATCCGGACGGAGGTGGCGGGTTCGCTCGGCAAGGTCGTCGTCGACGCGCCCCAGAAGACGCACGTGACCTGGTCACGGCGGTTCGGCTACGAGGGCGACCACTTCGAGAACTTCCCCGACAGGTTCGAGGTCGCCTATCGGCTCGAGTTCGACGCGTTCTTCCGCACGCTCGCCGAGGGCGGCACGCCGACCCCCGGACCGGACGACGCCCTGGAGACGCTCCGTCTCGCCCTTGCCGCGAAGCAGAGCTGGCTCGAAGGCCGGCCCGTCCGGGTCGCCGAGGTGACGGCCGAACCTTAAGCCTCGGGCCGGCCGGGGCCCGAAGCGCGCGTCCGGCGGCGGAACGTCTCCAGGCTGTCATCGAAGAACCGCAGCATCCGGGCGCGTTCGTCCGCTTCCGCCACGGCGGCCAGCTCGGCGACCCAGGTCCGGGCGCCCTCGATGATCTGCGCGACGACCTCGACGTCGTCGGCCTGCGGGATCATCGGCCGATCCTGCACCTCGACGTAGACGGGCGACGTGTGTGCCGCCATCGAGGTCGCGAACGCGGACACGATCTCGTCGCGGCTGCGGGAGCGGGCCGCGATCCACGACCCGGCCGTGACCTCCACGGTCTCGTGCAGGCTGAGCTCGGTCGACCCGGCAGCGCCGCCGGTCGCCGCGACGACACGGCCGTTGACGATTAGCTCGAGATCGGCGATGACGGGCTGAGCGGCCCTCGCTCGCACGGTGACCTCGAGCCGACCACCCGACCCGAGGCGGATGACGTCCCCCGGTTCGTGGCCGTCGACCGCGAGCTCGAGGATCGGGCCCGATGTCACGAAGGTCCGGCCGGCGCGCACGGCGGCCGCCCACGCATCGAATGAGAGCGCCTCGTCGGTCAGCAGGTGGCCGTACGTGCGGACGGCGCCGATGGGGACCTCGGCCGACATCTTGTCCGTTCCGGCCACGACCGGCAGCCGGTAGCCGAGACCCAGGAAGCGGTACCACTCGAGCACGGACGGGTCGTCGAGACCCGGCGAGAGCGCTTGCGTCTCCAGGGCGTCGATCTTCCCGGCGACGATGTCCGCGGCGATCTCCGCGTACGGCAACGGAAAGTGGGCCGCAACCACGAGGCCTCCGGCGGCCCGGCAGCGGTCCGCCCAGTCGGCGAGGAGGACCGTGAGCTGACCGGCCATGCGGCCCTCGGGTGGGCCGCCGCTGGCGAATGGCTCGACCGCCCGGTGAGCCCCGAGCAGGGCGAGGTGGCCGAGCATGTTCTGGCGATTCTCCGTCCCCACGACGACGATGCGGCGGCCCGACGGGTCGGCCATCGAGCCCCAGGGCAGATCGGTCACGTTGGTGAACAGATCGCCCCATTGAGTCGCCAGGAGATTGACGAGGTCCACATCCTCGGCGGCTGCCTGGAGCAGCGCGGTCGATGGGGCGAGGAAATGGACGTGCGTATCGGCGGTAACCCATCGACCCGCGTGCAGGTCGATCATGCGATCGAGGGGCAGCTCGAGCCGGCTGGTGGACGGGTCGACCTCGAGCCGGGCGCGATGCGGCGCCCGGTCGAAGCCGCCGACCACCTCGACATCGACCGCGCCAAGGGGCAGCTCGATCGAGAACCGCCCCGGGACGTACGCGTAGGTGGAGGACCCCAGAACGAGGTCGCCGCCGGTATCCTCGTAGAACCCTGGGTTGACCTCGTCGCGATGGCCGACCGGTGGCAGGTAGCGACCGTCTGCCGCGGTGAACCGGACTCGGCCGGGCACGAGCTGGCCGGTCGTCCGATCCACTATCTCGGCCTCGACTTGCACGCGCGCCGCGGGCAGGACCTCGATCGACCGCCGGCTGGCCGGATCGCGAACCAGGGTCCCAGTGAGCAACTCGCGGCCAGGCACGTTCCAGCCATCGACGTTGATCACAGCGTCGGGCGCGATCGCCATGTCGACGAAGGCCGCCGCAGCAGCCTTGCCGTCCGGGTCCCGGCGCGCCGACCCCCAGCCCACGATCGCGTCCGCATCCTCTGCCACGGGGCGGGCGGCGGGTGCCGGGCGGGTCCGGATGATCGTACCGAGATCGACCTCCGGCGATCGCCCCGCCAGGCCCTCCACACGAACCTGGAATCGCGGTCCGCGCGCCAGCGGGCTGGCGGATCCGCGGTACAGGGTCACCGCGGCGACGATCACGTCGCTGCCCGGCCGGCCTTCGGCGAGTGGTTCGAGACGCAGGACGATTGGCTCGGCGCCGGCCTCCAGCTCGATCGCGTGGAGCCACAGGAGCGCGTCCTGCGACGGGCTCGGGACGAATTCCGACATGCCCGACTGGTTGGCGCCGTACGTACCGGGCATGATCGTCAGCGACCCCGAGTGACCGGCAGAGGCGTAGCGGCCCGGACCCTGGGAAGCATGCGGACCACGCCAGTCGGCAACCTCGTTGTCGAGGTGCCCGACCGCCGCGAAGGCGGTCGAGCCCCAGCCGAGGATCCCGTCATTGACCTCGAACCGGCGCCTGATGGTCCGGCTCCAGGACCGCCCGGTCCTGTCCACGACCGTGTACCGGGCCAGCGGCTCGCCGACCGGGACGACATGACCCACCGCGAGCCCCTCCGGCCGGGCACCCACATCGTCGCGCCACGTGTCGCAGAGATGGGCGATCACGAGATGGCTGGCGGTACCGCCGCCGGTCAGGTCGATCGTAGTCGGGCCGTCGACGAGGATCCAGCGCCGGGCGGACGAGTCCGGTCCGAGGTCGAAGGGCAGCCCATGGAAGACCTGCCGTCCGGCGGGCAGGCGGCGCAGGGCCGGCGCGTGCTGGGCGTGGAATCGGGCCGCCACCCGCTGGTGGGTGGCGTTCCTGAAGGGGTCGAGGTCGACCGGCGTGGCGAGCGGGCTGGCGCGGCCCATCAGCGGCGGGCCGGAAGTGTGCGCCTATCGTTGTATTGACGGGTCATAGGTCCGAAGCTAGCATTGCACAAACGGTTGCACAAGAGGCTGTCGATTGCCTGGATGTCTAACCACGGCCGCTCGATCATCGTGACACCGACGATCGAATGGGACTCCTGGGCCGGCGAGGCGACACCGCCCGCGATCCAGGGGAGCGTGCGCGCAGTCCAGGAGGCCGCCCCGGCACGGACCTCGAGTGGACTCGGACTTGGCTGAGTCGATCCCGGCCATCGAGCTGCGTCACGTCACGAAGCGCTACGGCGACACGGTCGCCCTGGACGCCGTGTCGATGGACATCGAGCCGGGTGAGTTCTTCTGCCTGCTCGGACCCTCCGGCTGCGGCAAGACGACCACCCTCAATCTCATCGGCGGATTCATCCCCATGTCCTCGGGCGAGCTCCGCATCGAGGGCCGAACGGTCAACGACCTGCCGCCGCACCGGCGCAACGTCAACACGGTCTTCCAGAACTACGCCCTGTTCCCGCACATGACGGTCGCCGAGAACGTCGCCTTCGGGCTGCGCATGGAAAAGCTCCCCGCCGCCGAGGTCGCCCGTCGGACGGGCGAATACCTCGACCTCGTCGGGCTCGGTGGGTTCGATCGGCGCTCGCCTTCCGAGATGTCCGGCGGACAGCAACAGCGCGTGGCGCTGGCACGCGCCCTGGCAAAGCGACCGGCCGTCCTCCTCCTCGACGAGCCCCTCGGAGCCCTGGATCTAAAGCTCCGCAAGCAGATGCAAACGGAGCTGTCACGGATCCATCGCCAGGTCGGCACGACGTTCGTGTTCGTGACCCACGACCAGGAGGAGGCGCTCTCCATGGCGACCCGGATCGCCATCATGTCGGGCGGCGGCGTGATGCAGACCGGGACGCCGCGTGAGGTCTACGACCATCCCGTCGACCGGTTCGTGGCCAACTTCGTGGGCGAAACCAACTTCATCTTGGGTTCGGTGGCGACAGAGGAGGGCCGACGGGTCTTCACCATCCCTGGCCGCGGCCAGGTGGCAGCGCCGACCGGCTCGGCTGACGGCCCGGCGACGCTCATGGTCCGACCGGAGTATGTCCTGCTCCGACCGGTCGACGAACCCGCCGTGGACCCCGGCATCTTCGGCCGGATCGTCAACGTTGCCTTCCTCGGCGACCACACCCGGATCACGCTCACGACGGACGCGGGGGACATCGTCGCCGTCCGTCCTCACGGCTCGAACGTTCGATCGGCCCACGCGGAGGAGGACTTGGGGGAGGAGGTGTGCGTATGGTGGCCAGCGGATGACGCCGCACTGATCGCGGACTGAGGCAGGTCCGAAACAGGACGATGGAAGGAACGTGGAATGACTGATCCGATGCGCGACTACAGCCGACGGCGCTTCCTCCAGCTGATGGGAGCCGCCGGAGCGGCGGTCGGGCTTGGTGGCATCGCCGCCGCGTGCTCGACTCCCGCGAGCTCGGCAGCCGCCCCTACCAGTGCTGCAACGGCTGCCGGTTCGGCAGCGGCCGCCTCCCCGACCGCGGCGGCGCCAACCGGCACGTTCAACTGGATGACATGGGGAGACCACTCCTACCCGGCTCAGCTCGACGCGATCGCGCAGACCGCCGGTATCCAGACCAACCAGACTCTGTTCAGCGACAATATCGAAGCGTTCACCAAGCTCAAGGAGGTCGGCGGACAGCTCGACATGGTGTCCGGCGACGCGCTGTGGATCCCCCACTACTTCAAGAACAACCTTATCGAGGCCTTTGACCTCGCCCAATTGGCGGTCTCCAAGCAGCTCTACTCGATCGCCCAGTCATTCCCGATCTGGACGAGCCCGGAGGGCTACCTGGGTTACCCGTTCGGCTGGTCGCCCATCCAGGTCTACTACGACCCGGCCAAGGTCTCGCCGGAACCGGATTCGTGGGAAGTCCTGCTCGACCCGAAGTACAAGAAGCGAGTGGTCACCGAAGACCAGGCCGTCGAGGTCATGGCCTACATGGGCAAGCTCACCGGGTCAAAGAACTCGTACAGCATGACCCCGGAGGAGGTTGCCACAGCCAAGGAGGCCCTCATCCGGTTCAAGCCGAACGTCCTTAGGCTATCCAATCAGGCCACCGACACGATCGCCGCGCTCAAGAGCGGGGAGGCCTGGATCGCGACCGGCAACCTCGGTACGGAGACGCGGGTCAAGGATCAAGGTGGCCCCGAGCTCAAGGTCTTCACGCCCAAGGAGGGGACCATCGGCTGGATGGACTCCGAGATGATCGTCAAGGGTGGCGCCAACGAGAACCTGATCAAGCCGTACCTCGAGTTGGCCAACCAGGCGGAGTACATCGCCGCGAACTTCATGCTCAACCGTCGACCGCTGTTCAACGAGGCGGCCTACAAGATCCTGGTCAACCAGGGCCAGCAGGAGCTAGCCGATCGCTTCCTGTACAACAAGCCGGAAACGGTCCTGACCATGGACCTCAAGGGCCCGGGCACATCGACCCAGGCGGCGGTCGACGCCTTCAACGAGGTGTTCGGCGCCTAGTCCACGGGTCGGCTTCGGACCAATGCGATGACCTCCGAGACCGCCAGCGGGGCAGATCCGGCTCCGCTGGCGGGTTCGTCGCGGGGAGTACGCGCGCGGCTGGAACGGGCCGTCCCGTTCCTGCCGGGTTCCCTCCTACTCGTCTTCCTGTTCCTGATCCCGATGGCCATCATGCTGGTGTACAGCCTGTGGCGTACCAATACCGACTTCAACATCGTCGCGGAGTGGAACCTGAATAACTACGCCAGGTTCTTCAACCAGCCCACCTACCTCCGGACCTTCGCCAAGACCCTGCTGATGGGGACCGCCGTGACGGTCGCCGGCATCGCCCTCGCCCTGCCCTTCACCTACTTCCTCGTCCGCTACGTCAGCCGCGGCGTCCAGCGCGCCGTCCTGCTCGCCGTCATCGTTCCCTTCTGGACGAGCTACCTGCTGCGGGTCTATGCCTGGCAGGCGATCCTCGGAGAGAAGGGGGCGCTCAACCAGTTCCTGATGGGCATCGGCCTGATCAAGGAGCCGACGACCCTGCTCGCGTACAACGACCTCGGGGTCTTCGTCGTGCTCGTGTACGTATACTTCCCGTTCGCGGCGCTGGCCCTTTACGCGGCCCTCGACAAGTTTGACTTCACCCAGCTCAACGCGGCCCAGGACCTGGGGGCGCGGCCCGACCAGGCGTTCCGCCACATCCTGGTGCCCCAGATCCGGGCCGGCCTCATCACCGCCTGCATCTTCGTATTCATCCCGATCCTCGGCGAGTTCCTGACGCCGACCCTGGTGGGCGGAGCCCAGGGAAGTCTCATCGCGAACCTGGTCGTGAACTTCTTCAAGCAGTCCCAGGTCCCCGAAGGGGCCGCGCTGGCGATCGTGATCGCGGCGTTCGTGACGGTCGTGCTGATCGTCTTCCGGCGACACCTGAGGGTCGAGGACGTGGTGGCCCGTGGCTAAGCGGATCAGCGCGCTCGAGACGATGCCGGTCAGCCCGCTGGCCCGCCAGACGCGAGCCGTCCTGGCGATCCTGGCCGGTGCGATCCTGGTGTTCCTCTATCTGCCGATCGCGTTCCTGATCCTGTTCTCGTTCGAAGAGGCGGACAACCCGGGGTTTCCGATCACCGGGCTGACCACCCACTGGTACGAGGTGATGCTGTCGGACAGCTCCATCCAGAAGGCCCTGCTCAACTCGATCGAGGTGGCAGTCGCCGTTGCCATCCTGGCCACGGTAATCGGCACGACGGCTGCCTTCGCCCTGGTCCGGGGCGGCAGCCGGTTTGCAGGCACGGGCCGGCTGCTGTTCACCTTGCCGATCATGATCCCGGGCGTTCTGATCGGGATCGGTCTGCTCATCTTCGTCCGCCGCGCTCTGAACCTCCAACTCGGGTTGCACACGGTGGTCGCGGGCCATCTCGTGTTCACGACGTCGTTCGTGGTCCTGATCGTGGCTGCCCGATTGCAGGGGTTCGACCGGCGACTCGAATGGGCGGCTGCCGATCTCGGGGCGAGCGCTCGGCAGACCCTCCGCTATATCGTCCTGCCGCTCATCGCGCCGGCGATCATCGCCGGAGCCCTGCTGAGCGTGACCCTGTCGATCGACGAGTTCGTGATCACCTTCTTCACGATCGGGCCGCAGACGACCCTGCCGCTGTACATCTACACGCAGATCAAGTTCGGAGTCACTCCGGAGGTTAACGCACTGGCGACCGTGATGCTGTTCGTCACGCTGGCCGTGTTCGGGCTTGGCTCGCTACTACTGAGCAGCGGACGCCGGTTCCGGCGACGAGCCTCGGAGTGACCCGGATCGCGAAGCAGCCGGCCGGCTGGCGCGGGACGCCGGATCAGCACGGGTGGTGACCCGAACCACCGGCGCGCCGGTGGTTCGCAGCGCGTTGCTCGGGTCGCGACCCGACCCGACCGAGCCGATCCGGATCGGCTTCCAGATCCGGGAACAGGCGGTCGCGTGGCCCGATCTGATGGCGCCCGGCGAGCGGACGAGGCCCTAGCTTTGCCAGCTCACGGCGCGATCTGGACGTGAACCTTGATGTTGGTGTCGGTGTCGCGGGCCGCCGCGAGCGCATCAACCGCCCGCTCGAGTGGAAAGCTGGCGGTGACGATCCGCGCTGGATCGACGGCCCCGCTGGCCAGAAAGCGGATCGCTTGCGGCCAGACGCCGACCGAACCGATCATGCCCTGGAGGCGCAGGGACTTTGACTGGATGAGCCCAAGGGCTGCCGGCGTGGTCGAACCGACGTTGATGCCGACGAATGCAATCCGCCCGTGCAAACCGATGACCTCCAGGGCGAGAGCCATGGCCGCCGGGGCACCCGCGGCCTCGATAACGCCGTCGAAGCCGCGCCCGCCGGTCAGATCGTCCACGCCGTCCCTGAACGATTCGCTGGTCGGATCAAGGGCCGCCATCGCGCCCATCTCGAGCGCCTTCTCCCGGCGCCCGGCCTTCGGCTCAATCACCACGACACGCGCGTTGTTGGCGGCCGCAACCATGATCGTGAGGAGCCCGATCGGGCCGGACCCGATCACCGCGATCGTGTCGCTCGGATCGACGCCACCTAAGCAGAGCGTGGCGTTGTAGGCGATGCTGAACGGCTCCACCAGGGCCGCCTGGGTGTAGCTCAGCTGGTCAGGGATCCTGTGGAGCCACTCGCTGCGAGCCCGGAAGAGCTCTGCCGCCGCGCCGCTGATACTGAACCCGAAATGATCGCGCCCGCCCTGCCCTACCACGCACTCGCCGACGACGCGGGCCCCGGGCGCAAGGTCCTTGACGTTGGCACCGACTTCGACAACCTCACCGGACCACTCGTGACCGGGCGTGATCGGGTATTCGAAGGCGATGATGTAGCGACCCTCGAGGAGCTCGAAGTCGGAATGGCAAATCCCCACCACGTGCGACCGCACCAGGACATCGTCCGGGCCGATCGCCGGCGGGTCGACTTCTAAAACAGCGGCCTTGTTCAGATTCGAATAGACGAGTGCCTTCATCGACTGCCTCTTCTAGAGACGACGGGCTGGTTGCCTTCCCTTGACGCGACGTGCCTGCGAGTACACGCCGGCGGCCAGGTTGGTCATGAGAGTCCGAGGGCGGTCGACCGTCCGCGGCGTCGACCGCAGGCAGATGCTAGCATCCGGAAATCGTTTTCGCTCGAGACTGCCGGGCACCAGCGGGGCGCGTTTCACGGCATGCCGCTCGTGAGCCGGGCCGCGAGATCGGCGAGAAACGCCGATGCCTGTGTGCCGTCGGCGACCCGGTGATCAACCGACAGCGTGAGCGTCATGACCGGGGCGACCACCACCACGCCGTCGCGTGCGACGACCATGTCGCGGACGCGACCGACCGCGAGGATCGCCGCCTCGGGCGGGTTCACGATCGCGGTGAACCGATCGACGCCCTGCTTGCCGAGGTTGGAGATCGTGAAGACCGCGCCGACGAGCTCATCCACCGAGAGCTTCCCGGCGCGGGCACCCTCCTGGAGCGCCGCACGCTCACGCGAGATCACGGCGAGCTCCTTCGTGTCAGCGTCGCGAAGAACCGGCACGAGCAACCCGTCGCCGAGCCCGACCGCGATGCCGAGGTGGATGCCGTCGGCCGGGATAAGCCCTTCCGCGTCGTAGCGCATAGCGAGTCGCGGATGGTCGTGCAGCGTGCGCGCTACCGCCCGGATGAGCATGTCCGCGTACGACACGCCGGCGGCGGTCCGAGCCGCATTCGCAGCGGTCATGTCGACGTCGCACGAGACCGAGAACTGCGGGACGTCGCGGAACGACTGGGTCATCCGCTCCGCGATCGCCCGACGCATCCGTGACAGCGGGGCGCGGACGGCCGCGGCAACCGGCGCGTCGAGAGGCGCGACCGGCGCCGTCACGAGCGTGCCCGGTGGAGGCGCGGACGCCTCGACGTCCTCCACCGAGATCCGGCCTCCTTTGGCCGGACGGACCAGGGCCAGATCCACGCCAAGCATCTGGGCCCGCTTGCGAGCCGCGGGGCTCGCCACGATCCGCCCGTCCTCAGGCCGGGACGCGACCGGAGGTGCTGACGCCTCGACGGCGACTGGCTGCTCGGGCGCGACCTGCCCTGGCGGGACGGCCACCGGCTCGTCGGTCGTCGTGGAGATGAGCGCAATGACCTGAGTGACCGGGACCGTCTCCCCGGCGGCGGCCAGCAGCTTGCGAACGTATCCAGCGACCGGCGATTCCACCTGCATCGTAGCCTTGTCCGTCTCGACCTCGAACAGGATCTCGCCGGCCTCGATGCGATCGCCTTCCTTCTTCAGCCAAGCTACGACCATGCCCTCGTCCATCGTCAGGCCGAGCTTCGGCAGGATGACCGAAGTCACGCTCATCCGACGAGCTCCTTCGCGACTCGGACGATGTCCTCGACCTGCGGGATGACGCCGCGCTCGAGATGCGCCGCATACGGGATCGGCGTCTCGACGCCGGCGAGCCGGCGCGGTGGGGCGTCGAGATCGTCAAACGCCTCCTCGGCCACGAGTGCTGCGATCTCTCCACCATAGCCGCCGCGCTTGATCGCCTCGTGGACGACGAGCAGCCGCCGCGTCTTACGCACGCTCGAGAGGATCGCGGCCCGATCGAGGGGCACGAGCGTGCGCAGGTCGATGACCTCCGCGTCCACCCCTTCCGCGGCCAGCTTCGCCGCGGCCTCGAGCGCGAACAGCACCTCGCGCGACCACGTCACGATCGTGAGGTCGCTTCCCTCGCGCTTCATGTCGGCCTTCCCTAGCGGGACGACGTACTCACCATCCGGTACAGGCCCCTTGGTCCGGTACAGGAGTTTGTGCTCGATGAACATGACCGGGTCATCGTCCCGGATCGCCGCGGTCAGGAGGCCTTTCGCGTCGGCGGGCGTGGCCGGCATGACGACCTTCAGGCCGGCGACGTGAGTAAACCACGCCTCCAACGACTTCGAGTGCTGTGCCGCGTTGCCCCGGCCGGAGCCACCCTGGGTACGCACAACGAGTGGCACACGGGCCTGACCGCCGAACATGAACCGGTTCTGAGCGGCCTGGTTCACGATCTGGTCGATCGCGAGACCGGAGAAGTCGATGTACATGAGCTCAACGACCGGCCTGAGGCCGGTGAGCGCGGCTCCCACGCCGGCTCCGACGATTCCGATCTCACTGATCGGCGTCTGGCGGATGCGGTCGGGCCCGAACTCCGCGAGCAGCCCGGCGGTCACCTGGAACGCGCCGCCATGCTCGGCGATGTCCTCGCCCATCACCAGGATCCGCGGGTCACGCTGCATCTCGAGGCGCAGAGCGTCGCGGAGGGCCTCGGAGTAGAACCGCTCGGTCGTCGCGCCAGGAGCCCCGGCGGAGGCCGTCTCAGTAGCTGGCATAGATTTCCTCCGGCGTGATCGGCGAGGCGATCGGGCCGGTCTCGGCCCAGACGATCGCGGCCTCTGTCTCCTCATCCACTTCGCGGTCGACGCCGTCGATCTCCGCCTCTGTCGCCACGCCGTCCGAGGTCAGCCAGGCACGGGCGTTGATGATGGGGTCGAACGTCGCCCGCCAAACCTCGATCTCCTCCTTCGCCCGATAGTGCTGAGGGTCGCCGTAGTAGTGGCCCTCGTGCCGGTAGGCTTCAGCGACGATGAGGGTCGGGCCGCCTCCCGCCCGGGCCAGCGCGATCGCCTCGCCGGCGACCGCGTAGACGAGCCGGACGTCGCGGGCGTCGACGTTGACCCCAGGCATCCCGTAGCCGACCGCCCGCGAAGCGATGTCATCGGTCGCGAAGGCCTTGCCTACCGGGAGACTCTCGGCGTACTGATTGTTCTCGCAGACGTAGATGACCGGCAGCTTCCAGATCGCCGCGAGGTTGAGAGACTCGTGGAATGTGCCTTCGTTGGCGGCCCCATCGCCGAAGAACGAGACGGCGACCTGATCGGTGCCGAGCTGGCGCGCGGTCAGGGCCGCGCCGGTCGCGATCGGGATGCCGCCGCCAACGATCCCGTTCGCCCCAAGATTGCCCTTCGACGTGTCGGCGATGTGCATCGAGCCGCCGCGACCTCGGCAGTAGCCAGTCTCGCGCCCGAGAAGCTCGGCATACATCTTGCCGAGATCTGCCCGCTTGGCGATGCAATGGCCGTGACCACGATGGGTCGACGTGATCCAGTCGTCGTCGCGGAGGTGGGCGCAGACACCCGCCGCGATCGCCTCCTCGCCGGCGTAGCTATGGATCGTGCCCCAGATCTTGTTCTCGCCGAAAAGCGTCGTTGAGCGTTGCTCGAAGCGGCGGATCCTTCGCATCACCCGGTAGAGGTCGAGCGCGGTCGCCCTGTCGATGATCACATGCTCCTCCTCACGGGTCGAGCGTCACCCTGATCGCGCCGCCGCGGCCTACGTTGCGTTCACGATTCGCCGGCGGCCTGGCTCAGTACGACAGCGTCCCCGTCCCTGCGCGGCGAAACAGTGCTTCCATCTCTACTTCTCCACGAATGCCGCGACGCGGCAGATGCAGGCCTCGCCTCCTTGCCAGCGCCACGGGAAGGCGCCGATGTCCACGCGTCGGCCGGCGAGCTCGGCGAGCTCTCCGCCGAGGTTTTCCAGCATCGAGATGTCATTCCGTGCAGTGGCGTAGTGGATGTATTCAATGTCCTTCACCGGCAGCGTGTTCTCGATCGGCCGACCACTTATCGTCTCGTACTCGGTGACGAGATCGGGTCGCATTTGGCGCACGCGGGTGTTAAGGGAGTGGTCGATCGAGGCGAGATCTGCACCGATCCACTTGATCCGCTTGCCGATGAGGAAATCGATGACCTCGGGCTGCGGACCGGGATGACGGTCGAAGTAGGTCACGTCGTCGCGTGTCGGCTTGGTCCAGTTGTAGTGGTCCCAGCCCGTGTAAAGCACCACTATGTCGCCCTCGCGGATCGACTCGCCCGGCGGAATGTGGGCCTCGATGTCGGCGAGGCTGTAATAGCTCCAGGGCTTGGTGATCGGCCGGAGATCGATCACCAAGCCCGTCCCGTATAGCTCGCCTAGATCGATGCGGCCGAGATCCCGACCGGTCTCGCAGTAGTGGCTCGGCGCATCGATGTGCGTGCCGGTGTGCATGTTCGTCTTCACGAGCATCGTGCTCTTGCGGTCCCGGTGATGCGTCGTGATGTCGGTGACTTCGATCGAGGCGAACTGGGGCCACGTGGGCATCCGATCGCCCCAGGGCTGGGTCAGGTCGACGAGACGTGTCACGGCTGGACCCTAGTGGTCATGTGGGACTCCTTCACAGGGCGGCCGGCGCGGCCGATGACGCGCGGACGACGAGCTCAGTCGGCAGGGTCATGCGGACCTTGCCGATCGGTCGACCCTCCAGGCGATCGATGAGCAGGTTGGCGCCGGCGACCCCCATCTCCAACTGGGGAACGCGCACCGTCGTGAGCGCGGGCTCGAGCAGGCCGGCCAGCGGGATGTCGTTGAAGCCGACGATCGAGAGGTCGCCCGGGACGGGAGCGCCGATCTGACGGAGTTGCTGGAGCATGCCAATGGCGATGAGGTCGTTGGCGCCGAACACGGCCGTCGGCCGGGCCGGCCCGGCTAGCATGATCCCGAGCGCCCGACGGCCGGCCTCCCCTGAGAACGCAGTGGCCTCGACCACGAGCTCAGGCTCGTCGGCTAAGCCGTGGGCGAGAACCCCGGCCCGGTACCCCTCGAGCCGGTCCACGCCCGTCGTCGTGTTCTGGGGCCCGGCGATGTGGCCGACCCTGCGGTGGCCGAGTGCGGCGAGATGGGAGACCACTTCAACAGCAGCTGCGTGGTTATCGACCACGACGGCGAGATCCCCGGCGCTCTCGGTCGCTCGGTTGAGGAGGACGAACGGGAAGGCCTCCTCGCGCAGCTCGGTGATCGTGTCGTCGGCCATCTGCGAGGATGCGATGAGCAGGCCGTCGACCTGGCGATCGCGGAGCACGCGCAGATAGGTTGCCTCGCGCTGCGGCTCGTCCTCCGAGTTGCATACGATGAGGTTGTAGCCCCGCTGGCGGGCCGCGTCCTCGGCCCCCTTGATGATCGACGAGAAGAACGGGTTCGTGATATCCGGCACCAGCATCCCGAGTGTCAGCGTCCGCTGCAGGCGGAGGCTACGGGCCAGGGCCGAGGGCCGGTAGCCGAGGCGGTCGGTGGCCGCGAGGACACGCTCGCGGGTCGCCGGTCGGATCGTGGAACCGGCGTGGCCGGTGAGAACGCGTGACACCGTGGACGGGTGCACCCCGGCTTCTGCCGCCACATCGACGATCGTGGTTCGTACCTTCACGTTGCCCATCTCGATGCCGCCGTGCGATGATTACCGCAATCGATTTCACGCAGGGTAACCGCCGGGGACGATGGGGGTCAAGGCCGAGAGTCGATGCACTCGATCGCCGTATCGTTTTGGCCGTTCGTCCGAAGAGTGTCTAGCGCTCCGTTGCGCTGAGGGGTGGTCCAGTGGAATGGCCGACCGAGACAGGGACCTTCGAGGCTGGGGACCTTCCATTGCGATCAGGCGAGGTACTGCGTGGTGCGCGATTGTCCTGGAAGACACATGGCAGGCTATCCGCGACCAAGGACAACCTTGTAGTCTACCCGACGAGCTACTCCGCACAGCATCCGGACCTCGAATGGCTCATCGGGCGGACCGGCATCCTCGATCCAACGAAGTGGTTCATCGTCATCCCCGACATGCTCGGCAACGGCCTGTCGTCGAGTCCGTCCAACACATCGAATTACCCCGACCTGGTCACGATCTCCGATAACGTCCGCCTCCAGCGTCGCTTCCTCGAGGAGCACTGGGGCATCGACCGAGTGGCCGGCGTCTACGGCTGGTCGATGGGCGCGTTGCAGGCCTATCACTGGGCGGCGCTGTACCCCGACGCGGTCGGGTGCGCGATCATCGTCTGCGGCGCGGCTCGCACGGCAGTGCACAATCGGGTGTTCCTCCGATCGCTACTGGCGACCCTCGAAGCGGCACCCGAGCATCTCGGACGTGGCCGTTTCTCGGCTGAGCCATCGGCCGCCAAGCGCGCGTTCGGAAGTATCTACGCCGCCTGGGCCTTCAGCCAGGATTTCTACCGGGCCGAGCGTCATCTCGCGGCGGGCCCGGTACCGAACCTGGGCGGACCCGACCTCGATACCTTCCTGAGGACCCACTGGAAGGATCGGTTCGAAACCTACGTGGCTTCCAATCTCTACGCCCGGCTTCGAACGTGGGAGACCGCGGATATCGCTGACAACCAGCTGTATGGCGGCAATCTAGCCGAGGCGCTCGGCGCGATCCGGGCGCGGATGCTGTTGATGCCTGGGGCGACCGACCTCTACTTTCGCGTCGCCGACAACGAAGCCGAGCTGCCGTACCTGGACCTGGCCGAGTTGCGCCCGATCCCGAGCATCTGGGGCCACGCCGCCGGCAATCCAAAGGAGAACCCGGAGGACTTCCGATTCATCCGTGATGCCGTCCGCGACTGGCTGGATCGCTGACGACGGTGAAATGACGGCGGCGGCAACGCACGGCCTGAGACTCGACCAGCGACCCGGCCGCCCAGTGGTCGTGGCTCCGACCCTCTCGACCCGAGATTGACGTCGAGCGAGCCGCGATGGTACCGTCGCTGCAATCGGTTGCGCAAGGAGAGATGGGCACATTCAGGCGGCGAGGATTGCGATGAGCGGGCTATTCGGGCCGCGCCCTGGTCAGCACGAACCCATCCGGATCGGCTTTCAGATCTGGGGCCAGGCCGTTTCATGGCACGACCTGATGGCGGCGGGCGAGCGTGTCGAGGCCATGGGCTTCGCCAGTCTTTTCGCCAACGACCACCTGATGCCCATCCTCGGTGATGCGGACGGACCCGTCCTCGGAGCCAACGGACCGGTGTTCGAAGGCTGGATGACCCTTGGCGCATGGGCCGCCCGAACGACCCGGATCCCGCTCGGGGTCCTGGTCTGCGGGGTCGGCTACCGCAACGTCGGCCTCACGGTCAAGATGGCCACGGCGCTCGACCACGCCAGCGACGGGCGAGCGATGCTGGGCCTGGGTGCTGGCTGGCACGAGCCCGAGCACCGCGCCTTCGGCTACGACGTGCTCTCGCTAGGCGATCGGATCAGCCGGTTTGACGAGGGAAGCCGGCTTGCCCGGGCCATGCTCGACGGCGAGCCGTTCACGCAGGAGGGCCGCTGGGTCAGCGGCCAGGAGATCCGCAACGACCCGCCGCCGGTCCAGGCCCGCATGCCGTTGCTCATCGGCGGCAGTGGCGAGAAGCGGATGTTGCGCATCGTCGCGCGCGACGCGGACATCTGGAACGGCGAAGGCGACCCGGCCACCTATGCCCACAAGAACGCCGTGCTCGACGAACGCTGCGCCGAGATCGGTCGCGATCCGGGGACGATTCGCCGGACGATCGGCGTGCCGCCGGTCTGCATCCGCGACACGCGGGAGGCGGCCGTCAATGCGCTGACGGCGACCCTCGCCGGACATGGCGGGAGTGCCGCCCAAGCACGAGCGTGGGCCGCGAGCTCGCCGCTCGCCGATACCGAGGAGGCCGTCGCGGCGCTGCTCCGGGCCTGGCGGGCCGCCGGGGCTGAAGAGGCGGTCGTCGACCTTCCGTCACCGATCGACGATGAGACTTTCGAGCGCCTGGCCGGCCCCGTCCGTGGGCGGCTGGCGTGAGCGAAACGCGACCCGGTGCCGGCGGCCCTACTCGATCCGCTCCGGCGACGCCCGCAACGTCCCACATCAACCCCTGACCGAGTTCAAGACCGGAGGTCTCATGCCCAGTCCCACGATGCGCGTCGCAAGCGCCCCTGTCTCGTTCGGTGTCGACGAGATCATGACCGACGACGCCTGGATGCCCGCCCCCGACGACATGCTCGACTGGATGGTCGACATCGGATTCGAGGGGACGGAACTGGGCATGCCGGGCTTCCTCGGCGACGCGACGCAGGTCCGCGAGCGATTGTCCTCGCGCGGCCTGGAGTTCATCGGCTCCTTCCTGCCTCAGCACTTCAGCCGAGCCGAGAAGGCCGTTGAGGACCGTGCCTGGCTGCGCGACAACCTGCGCCTGGTCAAGGAGGGCTCGCCGGCGGGGTCACAGCCCTACGCGATCCTCTCCGACCAGTTCGACGAGCCTGACCGCCGGGCCTTCTCGGGGCGGATCGCCGAGCATCCCGAGACGTGGCTGTCGCCCGCGCGCTTCGACACGCTCATCGACAACCTGCACCGAGCCGCCGAGCTCTGTCGGGCCGAGGGCCTCGAGCCCGTGCTTCATCCGCACGCCGGGACGTATGTCGAGACGGCGGACGAGATCGCCCGGGTGATGGACCGGATCGACCCGTCGCTCATCGGACTCTGCCTCGATACCGGCCATTTCCGGTTCGGCGGCGCGGATCCGGCGAAGGCGGCGGCGGACTACCACGAGATGATCCGGCACGTCCATATCAAGGACTGCCGGACCTCGGTCATGGACGATGTGAAGCGCGAGGGCAAGGGCCTGGAAGAGGCCCTCCGGCGGGGCGTCTTCTGCCCGCTTGGCGAGGGCGACGCAGGGATCGACGCCGTGATCGAGGCGCTGCGAGCCCATGACTACGCCGGATGGCTGGTCATCGAGCAGGACCAGGCCCTGGGGCCGTCCGACACCCCGGAGTCGGTCGTCGCCGGCCAGCGCGGGAACCTGGAGTACCTGCGCCGCCTCGGGATCTGATCGCGGGTAGCCCCGCGGCGGCGTTCGGCCCGGTCCGGGCCTGCGGTCAGCGTGTCGCAGCGGGCTGGGCGAGCAGGTCGCGATATTCCCGGAGATACGACGCCGTGGCCTCGACGACCCGGTCGACATCGTCTTCGGTGTGGGCGCCGGTCAGGAAACCCCGGATCATGTAGTGCGGATGGACGTAGATCCCCCGCTCGAGCAGCCAGTTGCGGTAGCCGCGCTGGACGGGGTGGTTCTTGTCCATCGCGAACCGGGCGAAGTCGCGGAATCGGCGGATGGGCTCGTCCGTGAAGTAGATCGTCCACACGCCGGCGATCGCGTGGCCCTGCGCCCGGGCCCCGGTCTCGTCGATGGCCGCCTGGATGCCGGCGGTCAGTCGGTCGCCGAGCCGGGTGAGGTGCTGGTGGATCGACCCTTCGAGCACGATGCGCGTCACTTCCAGCGCCACAACGCAGTTGAGCGTCTGGCCGGCGAAGGTGCCGGCGAAGAGGACGTCGCCCTTGGGGCCGAGGTGGTCCATGACGTCCGCGCGGCCGGCGAGGACCGAGATCGGGAATCCGTTGCCGAGCGCCTTGCCCATGGTCGTGAGATCAGGGGTCACCCCGTAGCGGCCCTGGGCGCCGCCCGATCCGTGGCGGAAACCCGTGATGACCTCGTCGAAGATGAGGAGCGTGCCGGCCGCCGTGCACGCCTCTCGCAGCGCCTCGAGGAACCCGGGCTCGGGCAGGATCGCGCCCGCGTTGTGGAACACCGGTTCCAGGATGACCGCCGCGATCGTGTCGCCCTCGTTGGCGAGCAGCTCGCGGACGCCGGCCGCGTCGTTGTACTCGCGGACCTCGACCAAGCCGCGCACGGCACTCGGGATCCCGGCCGAAGCCGCCGCCGGGGTCGGGACGCCGTCGCCCTCGTCAGTCGCGAAGTGGTGGCTCCAGGCGACGTAGTCGTGCCAGCCGTGATAGTTGCCCTCGAACTTGAGGATCCGCTCCCGGCCGGTGAAGCCGCGCGCCAATCGGATCGCGTGGTAGGTCGCCTCGGTACCGGTGCAACTGAACACGATCCGCTCGGCGGACGGGATCATCCCGATGAGCCGCTCGGCCAGCTCCACCTCGAGCGGGTTGGCCGTCGAGAACGAGACGCCATGCTCATCCATCGCTCGCCGTACCGCCGCATTGATCCGCGCGTCGTTGTGGCCGAGGAGGACCGCTCCGAAGGACGAGTGGAAGTCGATGTATTCGTTGCCGTCGACATCCCAGATGCGCGAGCCCTGGGCCCGGGTCATGAACAACGGATAGGGAGTCGCGCCCCGTCCCTCGCCCTGGACTCCGCCCGGCGATACCGCGTTGGCCCTCGCGAAAAGCTTCTCGGACTCGGCCGTCGTGACCGGCCAGCCCGATGCGGCACCGGGCAGGACCGGCGGCTCGGTGCGGTTCTCGTCGACGATGGTCACGGTCTCATTCCCTTGGTCCTCAAGGCGACCGGCGCAATCGGTTGCGCATGGCGGCGACTCTAGCAGCGCGTCGCGGGCGATGCAACCGTTGGCACATGCCTGACGAACCGAGTTTCGGGCGGTCCCGAGTCCATCCTTACGTCGCCTCGCGTCGCCAGGCGACCGACATGCTCGCGCCACCTGCCGCCGACGCACCGACCCGCCATCGACCACCGGTCGCCCGGACCATCGCGTCGGCGATAGCGAGCCCGAGACCCGCCCCGGAGCTCGAATCGGTGGCACGGTGGAAGCGATCGAAGATCCGTGTCCGCTCCTCCACGGGGATGCCCGACCCGGCATCGTCCACGGTCAGCCGGATGCGTCCGCTGTCGGCGGCGACGAAAACCACGACCTCGCTCCCGGTCGGGGCGTACTTGGCGGCATTGTCGAGGAGCACGCCGAGGAGCCGGTCGAGCCACTCGGCCGGCACGGCCACGCCGTGGTCGCCGGGCTCGACCGCCAGGCGGAGGCTGAGGCCGCGTGCCTCGGCCACGACCCGGAAACGGTCGACCGTGTCCGCCGCCAGGACGCCAAGGTCGACGGGATCGGTGGCGTGGGGTTCCTTCGTGGCGTCGAAGCGGGCCAGCCACAGGAGGTCCTCGACCAGGCGGCGCATCCGTCGGTTCTCGACCTCGATCTTGGTGAATGCGTTGCGGTACCACGCGGCGTCGCGGTCCTCCGCCAGGGCCAGGCTGGTGTGCGCCTCGATCACCGAGAGCGGAGTGCGCAGCTCGTGCGATGCGTCGGCGGTGAACTCGAGCTGCCGGACGCGGGCCTGCTCGACGGGTGCCGCGACCCGCCGGCCGATGGCCACGGCCCCGAGGAAGACGACGATGAGGAGGATCGGCGCGATGACGATCTCGGCCAGGATCAGGGTCGTCCGCGCCCGGGTCACCTCCGCTGTCGTCTGGCCGACCACGACGTAGCCATTCTCGGTCCGTGCCCCCTGGATCCTGAACTCGTCCTCGCCGATCGTGACCGTAGTCGGTTGGGTCACCTCGCCGTAGCCGCTGGGCAGGTCGGCACCGGTTTCGCTGGCGGCGACCGTGCCATCCGGCCGAACGGTCCAGACCAGCAGGCTCGGACCGAACCGTGGCCCACCGTGCGGCGCCCCGTAGCCGTGCTCGTCGGGTGGCGGTTCGTGGACCAGCGATTGGAGCGATGCCGCGAGCCGGCGATCGATCTCGGTCGTGAGGCCTCCGTTGACGATCGTGACGACGGCGAAGCCGATGACCAGGTAGGCCGCGGCGATGATCGCGGTGGTCGCCACGGCCACCCGGATCGAGCTCGAGCGGAGCTCCGACGGACGGGCGGTCACGTCTCGTCCAGCCGGTAGCCTGCGCCGCGCACCGTGACGATCCGGATCCCCGCGCTGGGCAGCTTCGCCCGGAGCCGGCTGAGCTGGACGTCGATGGCGTTCGAGCCGAGGGGGTCGGTCTCGTCCCGCCAGGCATGCTCCGCGATCGACTTGCGATCCACCACCGCCGGCGATCGCCGCAGGAGCAGCTCCAGGATCTGGTACTCGGTGGGGTCAGGCCGAGTGGCCGGTCGCCGACGGTGACTTCTCGACGGACCGGATCGAGGTGCAGCCTGCCTCGGGCGATGACCGGCGCATCGACCCCGCGCGGCCGGCGCTGGAGGGCCCGGACCCGGGCCAGCAGCTCGCCGAAGTCGAACGGCTTGACCAGGTAGTCGTCGGCGCCGGCGTCGAGACCCTGGATCCGGTCCGGCGGAGTGTCCCGCGCGGTCAGCATCAGCATCGCCGTCGGCTTGCCCTGGCGCCGGGCCCAGGCCACGACATGATGCCGGGCGCGCCGGGCATCCGCCAGTCGACGATGGCCACGTCGTAGTCGTACCACTTGAGCTGGTCGATGGCATCGTCGCCGCGCTCGACGGCATCGACGTGATAGCCCTGCTCCTCGAGGCCGAGGACCAGGACGTCGCGCAACCCGAGGTCGTCTTCGGCGACCAGGATCCGCATCGTCAGGCCGAGACGGGGATCCGGAGGCGATCCGGGCAGATCGGGGCTTGGGGCATCGTCATGAGCGTGATTATCGGCGGGCTTGGTTGACGCCGCGAGCCGCCGTCGGTCGGCTGCGAGGAGGAGTTCGCAGCCGGCGATCCGATCGCCGGTCGGACGGGCCGAGGCGATCGTGGCCGGGAGAGGGCGCTGCGGTCGGCTCGCGGTGTCATGGACTCAGTTTCGGCGGACAACCTGTCGGTTCGGTGACGCGATCCGGGCTGGAGGCGACGACCTCCGTGTGGCGGCGGTCGGGCGGAGCCGCGACGGTCGGGGCGCAGCCGCACGAATCTGACGGGGTCGGGTAGCCTCTAACGCTCCGGTCCGGCCCTGCCGCGAAACTGGCGGCGGAGCTCGAACGTCGAAGGGCAGATCCGCGCACCGCCATCGTTGGGGAGGCTGATGGTCCCGGTGGTCATCGACCCGGAGCCGCAATCCACGCCGGAGCCGCAAGCGACGCCCGAGCCTCGATGGGCCCGCGCTCGCTCCCTGCTGGCCGCGGTCCTGCCGCGGGGCGCCATGATCCTATCCGTCCTGACCCTCGCCGGCTACGCGATGGGCCTCGTTCGCGACCGGATCTTCGCTCGGACGTTCGGGGCCGGCGCCGAGCTCGATGCATACAACGCGGCATTTGTGCTGCCTGAGCTGGCCCTCGACGTCCTCGTCGCTGGAGGCCTTGTCGCCCCGTTCGTGCCGGTCTTCATCGGCCTCAAGACCGAGGCCGGCGAGGCCGCGCGAGCCTTCGGCCGAACGATCTTCACCCTGGCGATCGGGGTCATGGTCGTCACGGCGGTGGTCCTGTTCGTGTTCGCGCCTCAGACGATCGAGCTGATCGCTCCCGGGTTCGGCGCGGAGCAGCGCCAGCTGTATGTCGAGCTCTTCCGGGTCATGTGCGTGACCTCGGTCATCTTCGCGGCCTCGATCGTCCTCGGCGAGATCCTGGTCGCCGAGCGGCGCTTCGTGACCTACGGCCTGGCGCCCCTGTTCTACAACGGCGGGATCGTCCTCGGGACGGTCCTGTTGGCCGGTCAGATCGGGATCTTCGCGGCGGCCGTCGGGGCAGTGGTCGGCGCGCTTGGCCATCTTGGGATCCGCCTGATCGGTATCAGCCGCACGAGCTTCCGCCCTCGCCCGAGCCTGAACCTCCGGACCGCCGGCGTTGGCGCCTTCCTGCGACTCATGGCGCCCAAGATGGTCAGCCATCCGATCGAGCCGCTGACGTTCCTGTACTTCACGGCCCTCGCCTCGACCCTCGCGCCGGGCTCCGTCAGCTCGGTCAGCTTCGCCCGCAACTTCCAGAGCGTGCCGGTGAGCCTGATCGGGGCGTCGTTCGCGATCGCCGCGTTCCCGGCGCTCTCGGCTGCTGCGGCGGTGGGCGATCGACGGACGTTCAGCCGAGTCTTCGGAACGAACCTGGCGACGATCGCGTTCTTCTCGACGGCAGCGGCGATCGGCCTCTTCCTCTTCGGCGGGATCGCCATCCGGGTCCTCCTCGGAGGCGGCGCCTTCGACGAAGAGGACACCGTCCGGACGACCAGCATCCTGGCCGTCTTCGCGATCTCGATCCCGCTCGAGAGCCTCACCCACCTCCTCGCCCGGGGCCTCTACGCCACGCGCAACACCCTCCTGCCGACGCTCGCGTCGGTGAGCGGCTTCGTGGCCACCGTGCTCAGCGCACAGGCCCTCGCTCCGCGCATCGGGCTGGCCGCCATCCCCGCCGCGTTCGCGCTTGGGATGGGCCTCAAGGTCGCCATCCTGGGGATCTCCCTGGCCCCGCGGATGGCCCGCATCGGGCAGCGGGGGCTGCGATCCCGGCAGGCCCATCCGATCACGCTGAGCGGGGCGCGCTGGGGATCGCCCGTCCGGCGCCGGCTGACCCAGGCCGCGCTGGTCCTGGGGCTGGCGGCGCTCTCGTTCGGAGCAGTCCTCGCGACCAGTGAAGCGCTCAAGGGCGCGACCATCACGGTCGCCCCGGCGGTCACGCCGTGGGTCCGGCAGAACGCGCCTGCGGCCCTCCCTAGCATCCCGCCCCTCGTCTCGCCGGCTGCGGTCGCCTCCGGAGGCCCCGGTGCCTCGCCGGGCGTGTCGGCGTCACCGGGCGTCGGTAGCTCGTCGCCCCCGTCGCCGACGCCCAAACCTGGTCCGTTCGCGATGGACCTCTACCAGAAGGGCGACTTTGTCGGCGAGTTCGAGGACACCTGGTGCCTGCCGGCGGCGATGCAGACCATGATGAACATCATGGACACCGGGGCGGACGTGTCCCGGTCGACCCAGGCCCGGCTGTTCAACCTGACCCGCTCGATCGACCCGGCGCCCGACGGAGCGGCTGAGCCCGAGGCCTGGGCCAAGGGACTGACCCAGCTCGGCTATGGCAACTTCGAGGTCAGCATCCAGCCGTCGATCAAGGCCGCGATCAAGCTCGCCGCCAAGCAGACCCGGCTGACCAACCGGCCGGCCGGGCTGATGACCTGGCGAGGGGCCCACTCGTGGGTCATGTCCGGGTTCGACGCATCGATGGATCCGGCCGTCACCGATCAGTACACCGTCACCGGGGTTCGCATCGAGGACGTCTGGTATCCGCGTTTCTCGACGCTGTGGGGCTACTCGCGAAAGCCCGATGCCCTGGTCCCGGTGGGCGACCTGCCCGAGGACTTCCTGCCGTGGAAGCGGCCGCTCGGCTATTACCCGGTGAAGACCGGCAACTTCGTGATCATCATCCCGGTCCCCTGACCCGAGCCTGCGTGGTAGGTTTCAGGGAAGGGTAGCCCTGGCGACCATGCTCGACACGAACGTCGGCGGGACGGTCTGGCCGATCCGGGCAGCCGTGCCCGAGATGATCGAGGCTGGCCACGGCGACATCATCATCGTCGCTTCGGTCGCCGGCTTCCGGGGTGGCGCGAACGAGGCGGTCTGCGCGGCTACAAAGTTCGCCCAGGTGGGTCTTTCCGGATCGCTGGACCGCGAGCTGCGCGACAAAGGGATCCGGGTCACGACGATCGGGCCCGCCGGGACGGCGACCGAGTTCGCGATCGGGGCCGGACGGACCGAGGACATGCCGGAGCTCGGCTACTACCTCCGTCCGGAGGACATCGCCTTCGCCATCCGGACCGTCCTGGAGCAGCCCCGCCGACTGCGGACGCAGTACTGGACGATCTGGAGCATGGCCCAGGGGAGTTGATCAGAACGGGCGGCACGAGCCGCGACGATTGACCGGGACCCGGTAAACGGCCGCCGGGGCGACGCAGAGCGCAGGCTGACCGGCTGCGGCTGCGGAGTCACGCGAGCCGGTACACCTCGATCGGCCGATCGAGTCCCTTGACCTCCTTCGCACCACGGCTCTCGAAGGCGAGACCGCTGCCATCGGCGAGACCGACGGTGATCGCGGAGGCGAAGACCTCCGACGGGCCGGCGAGCGCCATGATCCGAGCGGCTGCGTGAACCGCGACGCCGCCGATGTTGTTGCCCATGGGCTCGACCTCCCCGGTGTGGACGCCGATGCGCACCTCGATGTCGGTGTCCCGCAGCGCGGCGAGGATCGCGGCGGCGCATCGGAGCCCGGCGACCGCGCTCCGGAAGGTGGCGAGGAAGCCGTCGCCGGTGGTGTTGACCTCCGAACCGCCGAAGCGGAGCAGCTGGGCGCGAACGAGCCGGTTGTGATCGGACAGGACCTGCTTCCAGGGGGCGTCACCGAGGCGGCGCGCGGTACGGGTCGAGTCGACGATGTCGGTCATGAGCAGGGTCGTCACCATCCGCTCGTGCTCGCGCGGCAGGCCAAGGGCGTCGATGTTGCCCGCGAAATCGATCAGCACCGCCGGCTCGTCGCCGACCA
>JBDTQW010000014.1:0-41169 GCA_039931975.1 Chloroflexota bacterium
TCCCCGTCGATCCAGCCGCGGTCGGGGACGACACCCCACCGGTCCCCGTCGATCCAGCCGCGGTCGGGGACGACACCCCACCGGTCCCCGTCGATCCGGCGCAGGCGGCGACCAACGCGCTGATCGCGAGCAGTGCACCGACCGTGATCCCGAGGCGTCCGCCGGTGGCGACACCCATGTTCTCGCCCATCTCATCTCCTCGTTGGTTCCCTTGCCGACGATGGTGCGCCTCATCGACGGCGCAACCGCCGGGCCATTAGGCATGACGTGACCGTGCCAGACGGCCCATCGTCGGCTTGGGCGTAGAATCGGTCGGCATCCCTCCTAGGAGCCCACGACTCATGAAGATCTTCCTGGACACCGCCGACATCGAAGAGATCCGGATCGCCGCTCGCTGGGGCGTGCTCGACGGCGTGACCACCAACCCCACCCTGTATTCCAAGGTCGGCGGCTCGTACGAGGAGATCCTGGCCGAGGTCTGCCGGCTCACCTCCGGACCGGTCTCGGCCGAGGTCGTCAGCGACGAGGTCGAGGGGATGCTCGAGGAGGGTCGTCACTTCGCCAAGATCGCCCCGAATATCGTGGTCAAGGTGGCCATGAGCGAGAACGGCCTGGAGGCGATGAGCCGCTTCGCCGATGAGGGCATCCGGACCAACTGCACGCTCATCTTCACGGCCAACCAGGGCCTCCTCGCGGCCAAGGCCGGGGCCAGCCTCGTGTCGCCCTTCGTCGGCCGCCTCGACGACATCAACCAGGACGGGATGATCGTGATCCGCGAGCTGGCTGAGATCTTCGCGATCCACGAGATCGAGGCCCAGATCCTGTCGGCCTCGATCCGCCACCCGCTCCACGTCACCCAGTCGGCGCTGGCAGGGGCGCATATCGCCACCCTGCCCTTCAAGGTCCTCCAGCAGATGGTTCACCACCCGCTGACCGACAAGGGCATCGTCCAGTTCAAGGCGGACTGGGAAAAGGCGCGCAGCGGGGCCGCCGCGAAGAGCTAGCGCCCACGGCCGCCGCCGCGTGGCCGTGCCCGCCCGCCCCCAGGCGACCCATTGACGGCGTCGCATCGCCCGTCTATGCTCAGCTCGTTCCCACCGAGGCCTGCGCTGCGGATCGATTCCGCGCGGTTCCACGGCCCCGCCCTATCCCTTGCGTGAGTCCTAGCCATATGCCTTCCATCGGTCCCGATCAACGCGATCAGCGCGCCCGCAACCGTCGACCCCGGCGCCGTCCTCAAGCTGCTACCCGCCCGCCGGTCAGCGAATTCGACGAGATGCAGGAGATCGAGGCCGCCCGCCAGCGCAACGACCTCAACATCGCCGAGCTCGCTGCGCTCTCCGACAAGGAGCTCCGGGCCGTCGGCCAGGATCTCGAGCTCGACGCCGATGCGGCCGAGCGCAAGGAAGACCTGGTCGATCGGATCCTCCAGCGCCAGACCGAGCGAGCCGGCCATGACTACGCTACCGGCATCCTCGATGTCGTCGACGAGGGCTTCGGGTTCATGCGCCGCCACGGCCTGCTGCCCAGCCCGGACGACGTTTACGTCTCGTCCAGCCAGGTCCGGCGGTTCGGTCTGCGGATCGGCGACCGGGTGTCCGGCGCCGTCCGGGCCCCGCGCGAAGCCGAGAAGTACTGGGGCCTGCTCCGGGTCGACTCGGTCAACGGCGTCGATCCCGGCGCCGCGGCTCGCCGCCCGCACTTCGGCGACCAGACCCCGATCCATCCCGATGTGCTGCTCAATCTCGAGTCGGATCCCAAGAACCTCAGCCAGCGCCTGATCAACCTCGTCAACCCGATCGGCAAGGGTCAGCGCGCGCTCATCGTCAGCCCGCCGAAGGCCGGCAAGACGATGCTCCTCAAGCACATCGCCAACGGGATCACCACGAACTATCCCGAGATCCTGCTGATGGTCGCGCTCATCGGGGAGCGCCCCGAGGAAGTCACCGACATGCGTCGGAGCGTCAAGGGCGAGGTCATCAGCTCGACCTTCGACGAGCCGACCGAGAACCACACCCATGTCGCGGAGATGGCCCTCGAGATCGCCAAGCGCCAGGTCGAGACGGGCCGCGACGTGGTCATCCTGCTCGACTCGATCACCCGTCTCGCCCGTGCCTACAACCTGGCCCTCCCGCCGAGCGGTCGAACCCTGACCGGCGGTCTCGACCCGATCGCGCTGTACCCGCCCAAGCGGTTCTTCGGAGCGGCCCGCAACATCGAGGAAGGCGGCAGCCTGACGATCATCGGGACCTGCCTCGTCGACACCGGCTCGCGCATGGATGACGTCATCTACGAGGAGTTCAAGGGCACCGGCAACTCGGAGCTGATCCTCGATCGGAAGCTGGCCGAGAAGCGGATCTTCCCGGCCATCGACGTCCAGCGCTCGGGTACCCGGCGCGAGGAGCTCCTGCTCGAAGAGGGCACCCTCAAGATGGTCTGGACGATGCGCCGGATGCTGTCTGCGGTCGGGACCAACGAGGGCATCGAGCTGCTCCTCAACCGGCTGTCCAAGACGGACAACAACACCCAGTTCCTGGCCGGTCTGACCAAGAGCCTCGACGCGTAAGGGCCAGCTGCCCAACATTCGGGCGCGGCTTTCCGGGTTATCCACACTGGACGCCTGTTTGCCAGCGTGGATGCCGGTCTGCTACGGTGTCGTCGACATCGGGACCGGCTCGGCACACCGTCGGGCCACCCGCGCGTACAGAGACCCCCAGCTCGATACCGCGACCCGACCGAACGGCGACTCCCCTGTTCCCCCGCGAAAGCCGTTCGCCTCCAGGAGACCGTATTGCAGAACGCGCCGGTCCGAGCCCGGGATGCCCTGCGGCGTCACCGGCCTGACCGCACTACATCAGCGATGTCCCCGACCAGCATTCGCAAGGGGAGCGTGGCGCTGGCGGGACGGGTCGTGGCCCGGATCGGGGCCTATGCCCCGGCACCGAGCCGGCAGGTGATCGCCCACGGCGCCCACCGCATGACCGCGCGGGAACGCGCCTTCAGCCGGCTTGGCCTCACCTCGGCCCGGACGGCGGCCTTGCGTGCCCGGTTCGCGGGACGAGAGCGCCTGCTCCCGATCGGCGTGGCGATCCTCGTCCTGTTCGGCTCCCTGTCCGCGATCGCCACGCCCGGCCCGACGGGTGCGGTGGGTGGCACGCGCAACGGTGGTGAAGCCGCGCGGCTGGCGGTGGCCGGCCTGGAGAACGGCGGCTACGACTCCGGGGTCGGCGTCGATGGTGCCATGGTCGCCGCCGGCGCTGCCCGGCTCGACCTGTCCGGCGACACCGAGGCGGGCGGCGTCCAGCCCGAGGGCCCCTATCTCGCCGACGGCACCCTGCTCAAGCCGATCGCGGTCGATACGTCGATCGCCGACGGGACCGACACGCTGCGCAGCTATCGGGTCCGCTCGGGCGACACGCTGACCGGGATCGCCCGCCATTTCGGCGTGTCGATGATGACCGTCTGGTGGGCCAACCACCTCAAGTCGAAGAACGATCTCAAGGTCGGCCAGAAGCTGGTCATCCCACCGGTCGACGGCACGGTCCACGTGGTCAAGGCAGGCGAGACGCTGGCCAAGATCGCCGACGTGGCCAAGGTGTCCGCCGCCGACATCATCTCGTTCAACGGGCTGACCGATGAGACGGTCGAGGTCGGCCAGACCCTGATCCTGCCCGGCGGTCATGGCAAGCCGATCCCCATCCCCAAGGCGGCGCCGCGGCGGTCGTCCGGCGGTGGCGGTGGTGGCGGCAGCGTCCCGAAGTCATACAACGGCGGCCAGTTCGCCTGGCCCCTGCCCGGTGGCTCGATCAGCCAGTACTTCCACTACGGCCATCCCGCGATCGACATCCAGGCGCCGTACGGCTCGCGGATCATTTCGGCGGCCTCGGGCACGGTCATCTTCGCCGGCTGGAAGAGCAACGGCGGCGGCTACCAGGTCTGGATCGCCCACGGCTCCGGGCTGTACACCACGTACAACCACATGTCGGCGATCACTGTCGGCTCGGGCGAGCACGTCTCGCGTGGCGAGCAGGTCGGCCGCGTCGGTCAATCCGGCTGGGCCACCGGGCCGCACCTCCACTTCGAGGTCTGGCGCGGCGAGGTCTGGGGCGGCGGCTACCGGGTCAACCCGCTCGGCTACCTCTAGCCCACCCACCGCCGGTCCCCATCGGCGTCCCCGAGACGCTGGCGCGCGACCGCGGGCACCACGACGGGGCCACCTCTCGATGTTCCTCGACCAGGTCAAGATCAACGTCCGCGCCGGCGCGGGCGGCGACGGAGCGGCGACGTTCCGGCGCGAGGCGCACGTGCCCCGGGGCGGGCCCGATGGCGGCGACGGCGGACGCGGCGGCTCGATCCACCTGCGGGTCGATCCCGGCCAGACCACCCTGCGCGACTACCGCCAGCACCATCACTTCAAGGCCGAATCCGGTGGGCGCGGCACCGGCTCGAGGCGTCACGGCAAGGCCGGTGTCGACCTGACGCTGGTCGTCCCGCCGGGAACTGCCGTGTACGACGACGCCAGCGGCGAGCTCGTGGCCGACCTCCTCTCGAGCGAGCAGGTCGCGATGGTCGCCCGCGGGGGCCGGGGTGGGCTGGGCAACGTCCACTTCGCCACCGCGACCCACCAGACGCCCAAGCATGCCCAGAAGGGCGAGCCGGGTGAAGAACGCTGGATCCGCCTCGAGCTCCGGCTGATCGCCGACATGGGCCTCGTGGGGCTGCCCAACGCCGGCAAGTCGACCCTGCTCGCCGCGCTGACGGCGGCGCGACCCAAGATCGCCGACTACCCGTTCACGACGCTCGAGCCCAACCTGGGCGTGCTCGACCTGGCCGGCGCTGACGAGACCGGCGACGAGCGCCGGCCGACCATCGCCGATGTGCCGGGCCTGATCGAGGGCGCCAGCCAGGGTGCCGGCCTGGGCCACGCCTTCCTGCGTCACGTGGAGCGGACACGGGTCCTGATCCACGTCGTCGACGGGGCGGATCGTGACCCGGAATGGTCGTTTGGGGTGATCCGCGACGAGCTCGAGGCGCTCGATCCGGCGCTCCTCACCAAGCCGATGATCGTGGCCTTCAACAAGATGGATCGGCCCGTCGCGGCCGCGGCATGGCCGACGTTCCGGGACGCGCGCCTGCGCGACGGCCTCGCCTGCGTCGCGATCTCGGCGGCGACCGGCGAAGGGATCCCCGAGCTGCGGACGGTCCTCGCCGAGCGCTTGCCCGACGCCGCGGAGCTGGGCCTGCCGCCAGAGCCGGCCGGGGTCGTGGTCCACCGGATCGAGTCGCTCGGCGACGGCTTCGCCGTCGAGCTTGAGGACGACGGAACATACCGGGTGCGGGGTCGGCGGATCGAGCGCATCGCGGCCCAGACCGACTTTACGGTGGACGAATCGGCCGCGCGCTTCCAGCGCGACCTCGCCCGGCTGGGCGTCGATGCCGAGCTGCGCCGGGCCGGGATCGTCGCCGGCGACACCGTCCGGATCGGAGCGGTCGAGCTCGAGTGGGACCGCGAGGTCTGGGAGCCCGGATGACCGCCAGCGGCACCGGATCGGGCACGATCGGCATCCTCGGCGGCACTTTCGATCCGGTCCACATCGCTCACCTGGCCATCGCCGAGGAGGCCCGCGAGGCAGTCGGACTCGAGCGGGTCCTGTTCGTGCCGGCCGGCGTCCCGGTCCACAAGCCGGGCCGTCCGATCAGCCCCGCCGAGGACCGTGTGGCGATGGTCGCGGCGGCGATCGCGGACAACCCCAACTTCGCCCTGAGCCGGGCCGAGGTCGACCGCCCGGGACCGTCGTATGCCGTCGACACGCTCGAGACGCTGGCCGCGGAGATCACCGCCGCGGGCGGGCGCCCGGACCTGGTGTTCATCCTCTCGAGCGAGGCGTATGCCGGCCTGCCGACGTGGCAACGGCCGGAGCGGATCCTCGAGCTGTGCCGGATGGCGGTCGTGCCGCGACTCGGGGTGGACCCGGTCGACCTTGCGGCCATGGCCTGGCTCGTCCCTGGGGCCGACCGCCGGACGATCGTCATCGACGGCCCGATGTTGGCCGTGTCGGGCTCAACGATCCGGGCCCGGGTCGCCGCCGGGCGCTCGATCCGCTACCTCGTCCCGGATGCGGTCATCGCCTACATCGGCGACCATGGGCTGTACCGCGCGAGCTGAAACAACCGACCCGTGCGAGCCGAGGAGGACCCCCGCGCCGTGACCGATCCCGCCGCCCTGCCCGTCAAGCGCAGCCGAGCCAAGCCGTCCGCGGCGAAGGCCCGGATCGGCCTACCCGCCCGCCAGGCGGCGGCGCCGATCGACGGCAAGGCCTCGCTCGACATCGCCCGGCGGGTCGTCGAGCTGGCCGAGGACAAGAAGGCCGCCGACATCGTCCTGCTCGACCTCGGTGAGCTGACCACCGTGTCCGACGCGTTCGTCATCTGCTCGGGCGGCTCGGAGCGGCAGCTCGATGCGATCGCGGATGGCATCATCTCGGGTCTGCGTGCCGAGGGCGTCCGGCCGATCGGTCGGGAAGGCGTCGCCGCCTCGCACTGGGTGCTGCTCGACTTCGGCGGGGTGATCGTCCACATCTTCACCCCCCCCGAGCGCGACTTCTACGAGCTCGAAAAGCACTGGTCCGAAGCGCGCACGGTCCTGCGCATCCAGTAGGCGTTCGGTCCCAGGCAGGGCCCTCGATCAGGGCATCGGGTTCGGCATCGCCCTTCCGCCGCCAATCGGGGTAGTACCGTCGGGTCATGTCCGGGGTGGTCCGGCATAGCGTTCAATCCGGGTCCAGGCGCCATGCGGCGTCACTCCAGAGGGTCAGGACCGGATGTCGCGCACTCGCGAGCGTTGCCCGCGCTGCACCAGCAAGCTGGTTATCAGCCGTTTCGACACGGCGTTCCGGCTCGACGACGCGTCCGAGCGGCTGTGCTTCGGCATCCCCGGCAGCCTGTGCCAGGGCTGCGTCCAGCTGTTCGTCGACCCCGACCTGCTCGATCTGCTCGACCTCGACAAGGCGGTCTGCACCTTCGCCATCGAGAGCGACCTGGTCCTCCAGGAGCAGGCCTGGTCCTCCGGCCGCTAGGTCCCGACTCCCGGTCTTCGGGCCGCCAGGCCCCGACCGCCACTCAGCAGCGCGGCCTCGCGCGGCGCCACCCGGCCCGCAAGCCAGAGCGTGAACGCGAGCCGTCGTGCTCGCTCGTCGGCCATCGGGCCGCCCGCCCCCTTGACCGTCGCATCCAGCTCGAGCAGTTCGCCGAGCGCATCCACCAGCTCGTCCACGCTCCACGCCGCCGCCTGCTTGGCCAGCTGCTCGGCCCGGAACGGGTGGAGCTTGAGGACCCGTGGCAGCTCGCGCGTCGGCGTCCCGGCTGCCACCAGGTCGGCCATGTCGAGCAGCTCGCGCAGCCGCCGGTGGAGCTGGACGATCACGACCGGCTCGGGACTCACGTCCAGGACGCGTTCGAGGAGCTCGGCCGCGTCGCGGGTCCGCCGGAAGGCGAGCGCATCGAGGAGCGCCCAGGCAGATGCCGGCACGGCTTCGGCCACGAGTGCGTCCACGTCGTCGGCCGTGACAGGCCCCTCCGGGCGGTACAGCGCCAGCTTGTCGAGCTCCTGGACCGCCATCTGACCCTGGCGACGCCGGTCCACGTCACCCTCGCGGACGAACGCCCCCACCCGTTCTGCCAGGGCCTGGGCCGCCCCTCGATCGAGGCGCATCCCCCGCTCGTTGGCCCGATCGTCGATCCAGCGGGCCATGCCGCCGGAGTTCGGGGCCGGGAACCCGCGGACCTCGCCGCCGGCGGCCTCGATCGCGGCCGCGAGCGCCGCCCGGTCGGCCGTCAACCGGCCGTCCTTGGGGTAGCGATCGAGTGCCTCGACGAACACCAGGGCATTGCCCGGGGCGACCGTGGCCAGGATGGCGCCGATCGCCTCGCGATTGGCCTTGGACCGGATGAGTGGCCCCGGGTCCGCCACGAGCACCACGGTCCCGCCGCCGAACAGGGCGCCGGTCGCGATCCGCTCGCCGATCAGGGCGGCGCTCGTCGTGGCGCCGGTCACCCGCCAGCGCCCGAGCGGCGCCCCGTCCGCGCCGGCCACCTGCCGGCCGAGCTCCTCCGCGGCGTGTTCGACCGACCAGGCATCGTCACCGAAGTAGTACGCCAGGGGAGCCGTTGGAGGCTGTGCGCGAGGGCTCATCCGGCGCGGGCGGTCCGTGCGATGCGAAACGCCCCTCCCGTCCAGGGCAGTCGGCGGACCTCGTCGGGGCGGATGCCGGCCGCCCGGCAGACGTCAGCCTCGAGCCTCGCGGAGCGCCCCCGTACGGACGCTGCGGTGGCCTCATCCCAGCCCGCGGGGTAGCGCTTGCGCCACGAGGCAAAGCGGGCGTCCATCGATTCGAGGCGCTGGCCGGCCCGCTTGTCGGCGTAGGCCACGATCCGCTCCTCGCGGCTCGCGAACGCGGCCCACGTCCGATAGCGCGATTCGTCGGCCAGGCGGGTGACGGGGTGACCGGCGACCGCCCGAGCGAGCTCGGGGTGACCGCGCGCGCTGAGCCAGGCAGCCGACCCGTCGCCATGTGGCAGCGCCCGCGCAGGGTCGTCCAGGGGGAGGAGCTTGTCGACGTCGTGGAGCAGGGCCGCGGTCTCGACCAGCCGCCGCTCGACGGTGGTGCCCCTCGCCTCGATCCGTGCCGCCAGCCAGCCGGCGACCTCGGCCACCGCCCGCGCGTGGCGGACGGCCCAGGGCGGCGGGTCGAGTTCGAGCAGCAGCGCCGCGGCGGCGCTCCGGGAGGGGACCGGCATCACCCCGATGATACGGGCGCGGTCCGGGCCGGCGGTGGAATGGCGCACGAGAACCGCACCCGGGCCACGACCGACGAGCGCCCGGCCTCGCCAGCTCGATCCTCGCGGGTCCCCGTTGCGGGTGCGGGCACGACGATCCGGGTCGTGGCGACCGCGGCCCGGTCCGGGCGGACGTCGAGCCGGGCCATGCCGTCGAAGGTCACCTCGACCGAGCCGTTGCGATCGGTTCGCAGGACCTGGGCGTCACGAGCGGCGATCCGATCGAGCGTGGCCTTCGTGGGGTGGCCGTAGGGATTGCCTGCACCGGCCGAGGCGACCGCCACCCGTGGCCGAGCCGCGTCGAGGAAGGCCGCCGTGGACGAGGTCCGGCTGCCGTGATGGGCCACCTTGAGCAGGTCGACCCGGGGCAGGCCCCGGGCGAGCAAGACCGGATCGATCTCCTCCTCGATGTCGCCGGCGAGTAGGAATCGCTGGTGGCCGACTTCGCCAAGGAGGACGATCGACACGTTGTTGATGCCCGTGCCGCCATCCGCCGGCTCGCGCGGAACGCCGCCGGGATCCGGCCACAACACGCGGAAGAGGATCTGGTCGAGTCCGAACCGATCGCCCGTGGCCAGCCGCCCTGGTCGGAGGCCGAGCCGCACCAGCGCCGCTGTCCATGCGCGATAGCCTGGCCCCGGTCCGATCATCCCGGGCTCGAACGTCCGGCCCACGCGGTAGCGGCTCAGGAGCAGGGCCAGGCCGGCGACATGATCCTCGTGGGGGTGGCTGAGGACCAGGAGGTCGATCCGCCGGTCCCACGGCGGAAGCCGGGCATCGAGCGCGATCAGGAGGCGATCCGGATCGGGTCCGCCGTCCACCAGCAGACGCCCACCGCGACCGCCCTCGACCAGGATCGCGTCGCCCTGCCCGACATCGAGGACCGTCACCCGGACGTAGCCGTCGGGCCGGTTTGCCACCGCGACCACGACCACGAGGAGGCTCAGGGCGAGCGACGCCGCCACGAACCGGATCCCTCTCGAGAGTCGCGACCGCTTGGCGGACGATGCCTCCGTTCGGGGCTGCACGGTCCTTCCGGCCTGTGGTGCGACCGGCTGCGAGGCGCGGCCGCCCGGTTCGCTCCGATCGGGCTCGCGAACGCGTCGGGCGAGCCAGGTCGGACGGGCGACGCGGACTCGTCCGCTGGCACACGCCAGGACGGCGATCCCGACGAGCACGCCGACCACCGTGCTCCATGGTGTGCGCAGGGTCACGCTTGCGAACGGGAGAGCGGCCGCCGCCCGGACGACCGCCACGAGGACGGTCAGGACCAGCCAGCCCGGCAGCCCGAGGAGGACGCTGATGGCGTCGGGCGCGCCGGCCAGGCTCAGCCAGCCTCCGATGAGCGCCAGCGCACCGGCCGCCATCGCCGGTGGCACGAGGGGTACGACGAGGAGGTTGACGGCTGGGGCCAGCACCGCGAATCGGCCGAAGCCGGCCAGGACGACCGGCAGGGTAGCCGCCTCGGCGGCGAACGACACGCCGAGGCTCTCAGCGAGCCAGGCCGGGACGACACCGCCGCGAAGAGTTCGGAGTCGCTCGGTGATCGGCGTCGCCCAGGCGATGAGACCGGCGGTGGCCAGGACCGAGAGCTGGAAGCTCGCATCTGTCACGGTCGCCGGGTCGGCGAGGAGGAGGAGCGTCACCGCCCAGCCGAGGGCCGTCGCGGCCGCCCCGGCGCGACCCGATTCGCGCGCGAGCAGCACGACGGCGGCCATGACCGCAGCACGGACGACGGAGGCCGAGCCGCCGGCGGCCACCGTGTACGCGACGATGGCGACGAGGGTCGCGAGCGAGCGGGCTCGCCGTCCGAGACGGGCCCGGAGGAGCGCACCGACGAGCGCGGCGACGATGGCGATGTTCCAGCCGGAGATCGCCACGACGTGGCTGACGCCGGCGGTCGTGAACGCAGCCGCGAGGTCGCGATCCACCCGGTCGCGCAGGCCGATGAGGATGCCCGCGGCCAGGCCCGCCTCGGGCTCGGGTAGGGCGCGAGTCAGCGCCTCACCGGAGGTTCTGCGAGCGGTCTCGATCGCGCCGGCTGCCGTGGCCTCACCACCGACCCGGTCGAGCGATCCCGCGCGAAGCGTGGCGCCGGCGCCGATCCGGCGCAGGTACGTGCCATAGCCGCCGTCGTCGTCGGGGAGAGGCTCGAGGCGTCCACCGACCGAGATCCGGTCGCCGGGGGCGATCTCCGGGTACCGGGGCAGCGTCGCCGCGACCAGGAGGCCACCCGGCGGGACCTGCAGGTCGACCGTCGCGGACTGGCGCCCTTCACGTGGCGATCCCACACCGACGACCACGCCCCTCCAGGGCCCGTCCCCGCCGGGGACCGCGACGGGCGGCGCGGCCGGACCGGTCAGGACGAAGCGGACTGCAATCACAGCGATCCCGACCGCGAACGGGACCGTCGCGCGCGGGACGCGAGCTCGCACCGGGCGGTCCGCCCGGCTTGCGGTGATGCCGGCGACAAGCGCGACGAGAAAGACCAGACCGGCGATGATCACGACGGCCGCGACGCCGATCCGCTCGGCCAGCAGCGGGACGAGGAGAGCGGCGAGCACCGCCCCGGCCGCCAGCCAGCCACTCCGGGGCATGGCCGACGAGGCGCTCAACGGACGGTGACGAGTGAGCGCAGCTTCTCGAACGTCGAGGGCCCGACCAGCTTGCGCGTCCGGAGGTCCTCGACCGATGCGAACCGCTGCTCCTCGCGCGCCGCGATGATCTTGGCCGAGGTCACCGGGCCGATCCCGGGCAAGGCCTCGAGCTCGGCCGAGGTCGCCCTGTTGAGATCGACCGGCGGACCGGCCCCACTGCCAGTCCCGCCAGGCCCGGGCGTGCCGCCTCCGACCGGCCCGGCGGAAGCAGGCGCCAGGTCGTCGCGAGACGGGACCACGACGCGGTCGCCATCGCTCAGATGGGCCGCCAGGTTCAGCTCTGCCGATGCCCGGCCGGCGTCGACTCGCGGCCCGAAGCCACCTGCGGCGGCGATGGCATCCGCCACCCGGCCGCCGGTCGGGAGCCGATACAGGCCCGGGTGAGCGACGGCCCCAGAGACCTCGATGACCAGCTCGCCGCCCGCGGCCCCGTCGATCGATCCGGACGGCTCGCCGCTGGTCTCGGGTGCGACGTCACCGGGCATAGCCACCAGTGGCCCATCACCGCCGGCCCAGATCGTGGCGGCCGCGCCCAGGGCAAGCACGACCGCCAATGCGCCGGCGACGAGCCAGGCGACCGGGATCCCGGCCACTCCCTCGTTCGACGCAGGTTCGGCCGATCCGGGTGTGGCGTCGGGCACGGTCGGCGATTCGAGGACGCGCCACGGCGGGGCGCTGCGATCCACAGCGGCTGTCTCCCCGGCGGGACTCGGGGCGGGCGATCAGTCGACGCCGCCCAGCCGCGTCGGGGGCACGTCCGACGCGGCCGAGCGTCGAGCGAACCCTAGCGTCGGCCGCTTAGCTGCGACTTATCGCCGTTCCACTGCATCCTCGGCAGACCCCAACCATTACGGCCGGGTTCTAGCCTTGTCCAGCTTGTAGAGACACCATGCAACGATAGCCATGCTCGACTGTCATCGATGATGCGCGGCCCATTGGTCGGATGGAGCCGGGGTCACACACGGCCCGATCGCCCCCCCTGGGTGACGGACCATGCCACACCACCGCAATCCCAACGTCTAGGGGCGAAACATGTTTGACGTGAAGATGGCGAGGCGTCTCCTGGCGATTGCGATCGCCGCCTCGGTCATGGGCTGCGCACCAGGCGCTGTCCAATCGAGCCCGCCCGCCTCCGGCTCACCGCTGGCCGCGGCGAACCCGTCGGGAGAGCCTCCGGAGCCATCAGCGACCGCAACGACCGAGCCTTCCATCGCAGCCTCCCCGACCGGGACGGCCACCTCGCAGTTCGCGCCCGATACAATCGCCGTGACCGCGTCCGATCGGTTGCTCGTGCGTTCCAAGCCGGGTGTCGGGAAGGACTCGAAGAAGCTCGCGCCGCTGCTGCCGCGGGGGACAGGGCTCTTTGTCATCGACGGTCCGGTCGCAGCGTCGGGCTACGACTGGTATCTGGTCCAGCCGTTGAGGGGCGCTGGCCCCGCTGGCTGGGTGGCCGCGGCCGATCGGAGCGGTGAGCCATGGATCGACGAGGTCGGCCTCAGCTGTCCACTACGGCCCGACCTCGTCACATTGGCAGCGAAGGATCCGCACATCGCGCTCGCCTGCTACGGGGCCCAAGAGCTAACCTTCTCGGCCCGCTTGGGCGCCTTCGATGGTCTGACCTGTCCCGACACTCCGCCCGGCATGTGGGCCGTCGAGCCCACCTGGCTCGACCCCTGTGCGGTCCGCGACTCGCTGTTCCCCCCGGTCGGTAAGCCGGAACAGGGTTACTTCGACGCGACCTTCGACCCCGCGATCGACCGGAAGACGCTCCCGGCCTATGGCGACAACCTGGAGATCTGGACCAATGTCGAGGTGATTGGGCAGTACGACCACCCAGCGGCTCGAACGTGCCGCGGCCTGGAGGTGGACGGCACCCAACCTCCGAGGCCCGAGGCGGTTGTGCTGGTGTGCCGCACCCGGTTCGTCATCACGTCCATCCACGTCGTGAGCGGTTAGTGTCGGGACGAGCCGGGCGGGCTGAGGGAGGAGTAGCAGGTACTCATGGAGAAGGGGCGGCCGGACGGGACACCACATAAATCGCGTCAGGGGCACGTCCGAAGCGGCCGGGCGTCGAGCGAACCCTACCGTCGGCCGCTTAGCTGCGACTTATCGCGGTCCAGTGCACGGCCACGAGACCGGTGACACCCGATCCGAAGGCCAGAACCCGGTGAAACCGATTCGCGTCGCGTCCCCTCAGACGCCTCAGCGGGGCGAGTAACCGTGGCTGCCAGGAGACGAACCCTATGGACCATGAAGAATTCGAGCGGTGCCGTGCGGCGATCGATGCCGCGAACACCGCGCTGGACGCGCACCTGGACGCCGTCCAGGAGTCGATGTTCGGTTCGGCCGCGGCCGACACGGCCCGATCGTTCAGCGAATTCGATCGCCTGGTCCGGATGCGGGACCTCGCCGAGGCCGATCTCGCTTCACATCTCTAGGGCGCCCCGGAGGACGCCCCGGTCAGCGCTGCTCCCAGTCGACCCAGCGCTCGCCGTCCCACCAACGGTGCCAGGTCCGGCCGTCTTGGCCGCGGGCGAACACGTCGAGCCGATCGGGGCCCCAGGACGACGCGGTGCAACCGCCGGCCGGGTCGAGCTCGCCGCCGAGCGACTCCCAGGGATGCCAGCTCGTGCCATCCCAGTAGCGGTCCCACAGCTCTCCGTCGGGAAAGATCGCGAAGACCTCCATCCGATCGACCGCCCAGGCGGTGACCGCCGGCGCGCTGGTCAGCGTGCCGTCCAGGTCCTCGGTCGCCGACCACGACGTCCCGTCGAAGATCCGATGGGTCAGCTGCCCGGATCGGTCGCGCTCGAACAGGTCGATCCGATCCGTTCCCCAGGAGACCGCTGCGGGGGCCGTCGGTTCCAGATCGGCCATCGTCAGTCTCGCTCGAGGATCGGCTTGACGTCACTGATCAGCCGGGTCATCGACTCCTCGTCATAGGTCGCCGGCAGTCCGGCGACGAAGTGGCGGTAGCCCAGTTCGAGGTAGGGTGCGAGTCGCTCGGCCACGTCTTCGGGGGTGCCGACCGGCTGGTCTGCCCACGGCTTGGCGTTGCCGTTCCGCTCGAACGCGGCCAGGAAGGCGCGCTCCGCCTCGGCCCGATCGTCACGGATGAAGACCGTCCCCATGCCGGTCGTTCGCTCGATCTCGCGATGGTCCCGGCCGACCGCCTGGCAGTGCTCGCGCAGGATCGCCTCCTTGCGTTTCACGTTGGCGAATCCGCCGCCGATGTTGCAGGCGTCGGCGTAGCGCGCCACGAGCTTGAGCGTCACCTTCTCCCCACCGCCACCGACGAGGATCGGCAGGTGGGGCTGGATCGGGCCCGGCAGGTTCCGGACCTTGCGCGCCGTGTAGCGCGGGCCGGTCGCCGAGGGCTCGGTCCCGTCGAGCATCCCGCGCATGATCGGCAGCGCCTCGCCGAGCCAACGCAGGCGCTCGGGCGGGCCCTCGCCGAAGCGCAGGCCAACGGCCTCGTGCTCCTCGCGGAACCAGGCGGCCCCGATCCCGAGGATGGCCCGGCCGTTGCTGATGTGATCGAAGGTCGTGGCCATCTTCGCGGTGAGCGTCGGTTCGCGGAAGGTGTTCGCCCCGACCATTAGCCCGATCCGGATCCGCTGGGTCGCCTGGGCCCAGGCGGTCAGGACCAGCCAGGCCTCCAGGATCGGGCCGCGCGAGTCGCCGACGATCGGATACAGATGGTCCCACGTCCAGAGCGTGTCAAAGCCGACCCGCTCGGCCCGGATCCCGGCCTCGAGGAGGGTCGGCCAGTCGGTGTATTGGTTCCAGCAGAGGGCTCCGAACTTGATCGGATCGGGCATCGGGGCGGCTCCGGTCTGCGGGTCGCGGGTCGGGCGCGACGCGCCCGAGTCAGGGTACGCGACGCGTCAGTGCCGTGCTCCCCGGACATGGCGAGGCCGGTCCGGTTGGGATTGTCCGGACCGGCCTCGAGCCGGGGTGATTCGATTGTCTTGCCGCCTGGGCGTTCGGCGGTCAGCTGACGTTGCGGAGCCGCTCATCCGTGCCGCGGGATCGCGAGCGCCTCGCGGGCCACGCACTCGTCCAGACGGCGCGCCAGGCCGGCTGCCGCGAGAGCCCCTCCGCGCCGGAGCCGATCGATCCGGCTAGCGCCTGCCGCCGTGCGGTGTGCTTGTCGAGCCGACCGCTCGCGCTCGGCCTCGAGGATCCGCTCCAGGGCCAACTCCTGGGCCCGGACGTAGTAGAGCTGCCACATCCCGTTAGCTCTCCTTTCAGCTGGATCGGCGATGGTCGTCGCCGATGGTCGGCCGGGAATCGGTGCCCCAGCGGACAGCCGCGAAGTCGAGGGTGGCGAGGCCGGCCAGGGCCACGACGAGAGCGAAGATTGCGTCCATCTGGGACCTCCCTTGCGTAACCTCTCTGAGGAGGTTGATCAGTTACTGGAGTATGGCCTCTTGCGCGTAACCTGTCAAGTGCTCTAGAGTGGTTATCGACATGAAGAACACGGCACCACACGACCACGCTGTCGACCTCGAGACGGCGCTCGATTTCGTGAACACACTCAAGTTCGATGACGGCCGGGCCGTCGAGGTGCTCGGTACAACCAAGGCGGCGCTCGATTGGTTGCACGGCCACGGCGTGGTGCACCACGAGGCGCTCGCGCGGCCGGACGAGGAGGCCACGTTGCGGCGCATCCGCCGAACGCGCGCCGCGCTGCGTGAGCTGGCCGACGCCACCTACGAGCGGCGCCGACCCCGGCAGAATTCGGTGGACGAGGTCAACCGGGCGCTCCGTGCCCGCGAGGTGGTTCAGCTCGTGCCCAGCCCCGATGGCCTGCGCCTCGACCACCGCCACGTCGGCGACCCGGTCGACGATGCGCTGGCCAACCTGGCCGAGCCGATCGTTCGCGAGATCGCCGCCGGCCGGCCCGAACGGCTGCGCGCCTGCGCCGACGACAGCTGTCGCTGGGTCTTCTACGACGACTCGCGGACGGGTCGCCGGCGCTGGTGCGACATGGCCTCGTGTGGCAACAAGGCCAAGGCCGCCCGGCACCGCGCCAGGGCCAAAGCCGCTGATCAGTCTCCCGGCCGGCCTGCCTGAGGGCTACGGCTACTCGCGGAGGACGATGTTCACCAGGCGGCCACCGGCATTGACGATCCGATCGGGAGTCCGCCCGGCGAGCAGCTCTCGGACGCGGGCGCGGTCGAGCGCCATCCGCTCCAGCTCGGCGTCCTCGATCCCGATCTTGACGACCATCTTGTCCCGGACCTTCCCGTTGATCTGGATCGGGATCTCGCGGGTCTCGTCGACGATCGCCGTCGGGTCGACCGACGGCCAGGTCTCGACGTGGATCGACGACCAGGGCGTGTCGCGGGCCGCCGCCCGGCGGGCCCACAGCTCCTCGGTGATGTGCGGCGCAGCGGGCGCCAGCATCAACAGCAGCAGGCGGACGGCCTCGTCCCATGCGGTGCCGCCGGCCACTTCCGTGCCGCGGTAGCGAAACAGCGCGTTGGCCAGCTCCATCAGGTGGGCGACCATCGTGTTGAACCGGAAGCCCTCGTATTCCTCGCTGACGGTCCGGAGCGTGCGGTGGGCGGCCATCCGGATCGCCCCTTCCGCGGCAGCGGCGTCCTCGCCGGCCGGCAGCCGGCCAGACTCCGGGTCACCCGGCTCGACGCCGTGCGGATCGAGGGCCAGCGTCCAGACCCGGTTCAGGAACCGATGGACGCCGCCGACCCCGGTCGGACTCCACGGGCCACCCTGGTCCCACGGGCCCATGAACATCAGGAACAGCCGGACGGTGTCGGCTCCGTAGCGATGGACAAGCTCATCGGGATCCTGGACGTTGCCCCGCGACTTGGACATCCGCTCGCCATCGGCGCCCAGGATCTGGCCCTGGTTGAAGAGGCGCAGGAACGGCTCGCGATGACCGACGACGCCCACGTCGTTCAGCGCCTTGGTGAAGAACCGGCTGTAGAGCAGGTGCATGACGGCGTGCTCGGCACCGCCCGTGTACTGGTCGACCGGCGTCCAGCGATCGACCAGCCGCCGGTCCACCGGGCCTCCCGTGTGCTCGGGCGACAGGTAGCGGAACCAGTACCACGAGGAGTCGATGAAGGTGTCCATCGTGTCCGTCTCGCGGCGCGCCGGTCGCCCGCAGCGCGGGCAGGTCGCGTCGAGGAACTCGCGGTCGGTCTTGAGCGGGCTCTCGCCGCTGCCGTGGAAGTCCACGTTCTCGGGTAGCCGGACCGGCAGGTCGGCCTCGGGCACGGGCACGATCCCATCGGTCTCGCAGTAGATCACCGGAATGGGCGTGCCCCAGTAGCGCTGGCGGCTGATCAGCCAGTCGCGGATCCGGTAGGTCACTGCCGCCTTGCCTCGGCCGGCCTTCTCGAGCGCCTCGACGATCGTCCGGGCGCCGTCGGTGATCGGCCGGAGGCCGTCGAATGGGCCCGAATTGACCATCACGTCCATCGGTGCCTTGCTGACGTACGCTTCCTGGAGCGGTCCGCGGTCGGACGGCGCGTCGCCCGGCCGGATGACCTCGCGGATCTCCAGCCCGAACTGCCCGGCGAAGGCGAAGTCGCGGTCGTCGTGGGCGGGCACGGCCATGATCGCCCCGGTCCCGTAGCCGGCCAGGACGTAGTCGGCGATCCAGATCGGGACCTGCTCGCCGTTGATCGGGTTGATCGCGTCGGCACCGATCGCCACGCCGGTCTTGGGCCGGTCGGTCGAGAGGCGCTCGATCTCGGTCTGCCGGCGGGCCTGGGCGAGGTACGCCGCGACCGCCTCGCGCTGGGCCGGGGCGGTCAGCTTGCGGACCAGCGGATGCTCCGGGGCCAGGACCATGAACGTGGCCCCGAACAGGGTGTCGGGCCGGGTCGTGAACACGCGCAGCTCGTCGCCGCCCGGCTGGTGGTCGTCGGGCGCGGTCGTGAAGACGATCTCGGCACCCTCGGAACGGCCGATCCAGTTCGTCTGCTGGATCCGGATCGGCTCGGGCCAGTCGATCCCGCTGAAGTCGAGGAGCTCGTCGGCGTAGTTGGTGATGCGCAGGAACCATTGCTCCAGGTCGCGTTTCTCGACGAGCGCGCCGCACCGCCAGCAGCGTCGCTCGGGTCCCTCGACCTGCTCGCGGGCCAGGGTGCCGTCGTTGGGGCACCAGTCGACGGGGGCCATGGCCCGGTAGGCCAGCCCGGCCTCGAGGAACTTCAGGAAGATCCACTGGTTCCAGCGGTAGTACTCGGGCGAGGCCGTGACGATCTCGGCCGACCACTGGTACGTGGCGCCCATCGACCGGAGCTGGCGACGCATGTTGGCGATGTTCTCCATCGTCCAGGTCGCCGGGTGGATGCCGTTCTTGATCGCGGCGCCTTCGGCCGGCAATCCGAACGCGTCGAAGCCGACGGGGAAGAACACGTTGTCGCCCTTCATCCGCCGATAGCGGGCGATCGCATCCGTAGGGGTCTTGACGTACCAGTGGCCGATGTGCAGGTCGCCCGACGGGTAGTCGTACATCGTCAGGAGGTAGTACTTCGGCCGCGACGTGTCCTCGAGGTCGGCCTCGTACAGCTCGAGCTCGGCCCAGCGCGCCTGCCAACGCGGCTCGATCGACGCGGGATCATATCGCTCGACCCGGGATCGTTCGCTGGTGGTCACGGTCGTTCGTCCCTGTCTACGTCGAACCCCCCGCCGATCCGGCGAGGGGCGCAGGATGGCACGTCAGATGGTGGAGCTACGGGGACTCGAACCCCGGACCCCCTGCATGCCATGCAGGTGCTCTTCCAGCTGAGCTATAGCCCCACGGGACGGGCAGTATACCAGCGAGCCTGACGTGAACAGCCAACGATGGGTGGCCTGTGGCACCATCGGGGACGTGACCGCGTTCGACCTGCTCATCCTCGGCGGGACCGTGATCGATGGGTCCGGGGCGCCGGGCGTTCGGGCCGATGTCGGGGTCGTCGGGGACCGCATCGCCGCCGTCGGCGACCTGTCCGGCGCGGCCGCGGGGAAGGGTGTCGCCCTTGTCGTCGATGCCACCGACCGGGTCGTGTGCCCCGGGTTCATCGACCCCCACGGCCACTCGGACGCCTCGCTCCTGGTCGATCCGGCGGTCGCCAGCCACCTCCACCAGGGCTACACCACCCAGTTGTCGGGGAACTGCGGAGAGAGCCTCGCACCGGTCGCCGAGCCCGGTCGCGAGAGGGTCGAGCTGGCGATGGCCGAGACGGGCCTCGAGCCCACCTGGCGCAGCTTTGACGACTATCTCGCCGCCGTCGAGGACCTGCCGCTCGGCCCCAATCACGCCTTCCTCGTCGGCCACGGAACGATCCGCGGGGCCGTTCTCGGGCCGGTCGCTCGGGTCGCCACGAAGCCTGAGCTCAAGGCGATGGTTCGCCACCTCGAGGCGGCGCTCGACGCCGGCGCGATCGGCCTCAGCAGCGGACTGATCTACCCGCCGGGGATCCATGCCCAGACCGACGAGCTCATCCGGCTGGCGAAGGTGTGCGCGGGGCGCGGGGGCCTCTATGCCTCGCATATCCGAAACGAGTCCGACGGACTGTTCGCGGCGCTCGACGAGGCGATCGAGACGATCCGCGCCGCGGGGCCGGGTGCCCGGCTCCAGGTCTCCCATCTCAAGGCCGGCTCGCGCTCGACGTGGGGCCGCGGGCCCGAGGCGGTCGAGCGGCTCGAGCACGCCCGGGCCGAGGGCCTGGACGTCGGCAGCGACCAGTACCCGTACGCGGCAGCCGCGACGACCCTCGCCGTCATCCTGCCACCGGCACTCCTGGCGCTGGCCATCGACGCCCTCGTCGAAGCCCTGGCCCAACCCGACATCCGGGCGAGGATCAAGCGCGAGATCGCCGACGGCGAACCGGGCTGGGAGAACGCCGCCTCGGACCCCGGCTGGGCGGGGTTGCGAGTCTCCGGTTCGCGGACTCACGCCGACTGGGCGGGGCACAGCCTCGCGGAGCTCGGGACCGAATTGGAGCGCGATCCGGCCGACGTCGCCTTCGACCTGCTGATCGAGGACCGGCTCGACACTTCGGTCGTGATGGATTGCATGAGCGAAGCCGACGTCGAGGCGATCCTGGCCACGCCCTGGATCGCCGTGTGCACCGACGCCGGTGGTCAACGGCCGGACCATCCGAGACTCGGCGCCGGAAAGCCTCATCCGCGCGCGTACGGCAGCGCACCTCGGGTGCTCGGCCGCTACGTCCGCGAACGCGGGACCCTGCCTCTGCCGACGGCCATCGCCAAGCTCACGTCGGTCCCTGCCCGGCAAATCGGGCTGAAGGATCGCGGCGTCCTCCGGCCGGAGGCCTTCGCGGACGTCGTGGTGTTCGACCCGGTCGCGGTCCGGGACGAGGCCACGGATCTCGATCCGCATCGCTATCCCAGTGGGATCGAGCAGGTCATCGTCAACGGCTCGGTGGCCATCCGCGACGGCCGCGAGACGGGTCGTCACGCCGGTCGACTCCTGCGACGGGCCGGATGAGCGGACTGCCCGGTACCGGCCGTCGGCCCGTGCCCGCGGTCGCCTCGGAGACCGCGGAGAGCGTCGCCCTCCCCGGTGGGTCGCTGGGCTACACCCTGCGCCGATCGCGCCGGGCGAGCCGGTTGCGCCTGGTCGTCGATCCGATCCGGGGTGTCATCGTGACGATCCCGGCCGGGCGTCCGGGCGCCCGTGATGCCGCCGCCCACGTCGAGCCGTTCCTGCGCGAGCGCGAGACCTGGATCCGGCGTCACCTCTCGAACCACGAGCGCGAGCGGGCGACCGTGGCCGGCTCGGCGCCCGAGGCGCTGGTCGACGGTGCCCGGCTGCGATATCGCGGGGTCGTCCACGCCCTCCGGGTCGAGCCGGCGGCTCCAGGCATCCGCCGCTCGTCGGTCCTGTCCGGCTGGACGGCGCCCAGTGGATCGATCAGCGACGGCCCCGAGTGGGGCATTCGTGAGATCGTCGTCCGGGTGGCGCCCGCCGATCGGCGCTCGCTTGCCGTCGTGCTCGTGACGTGGCTCCGTGAGCGGGCGATCGCCGACATCGATGACGCGATCGAGCGTCACGCCAAGGCTCTCGGGGTCAACCCGGTCCGGGTCTCGATCCGCGATCCCAGGACGCGCTGGGGGAGTGCCGCCCGGACCGGCCGGCTCGCCTTCTCCTGGCGGCTCGTGCTGGCCCCGCCCGAGGCGCTCGAGACGGTGGTCGTCCACGAGCTGGCGCATCTCCGGGTCTTCGGCCACGGCGCAGCGTTCTGGGCAGTGGTCAGCTCCCGAGTGCCGGACCATCTCCTCTGGCGGCGCTGGCTCCGCGAACACTCGGTCGAGCTCCACGCCGCCCTCTCGGACGGCCCGCCAACTAACCGAGCGTGACGGGCCCGAGTTCCTAGGATGCGTCAGCTTCGGTCGCGGACCGCCTCGAGGGCTCGCCGTGCCTGGGCCATGTGGAGCCGGTCGTGGCCGGCGGCCAGCCGAAACGTCAGGTCGTAGCTCTCCGCGCCGCGCTCCCGATGGCGGCCGATCCGTTCGCGGTCCGCGACCGGCAGGTGCGTCCAGAGGTCGAGGTTGGCCCGGCGGACGGTCTCGAACAGGGCTAACAGTGTGGCCGGATCGTCCTCGCCGTGGCGGAGCCGGTCGACCCACAGGGCCTGGTCGTAACCGACGATGTCGGGCTCGTCCTCGCTGACGATCCAGCGATAGCGCCCGGCCACGACCAGCTCCCCATCAGCCAGGTGTCCGAGGCACTCGAGCACGGACCATTCAGTCGGTTCGGGGCGCTCCCGGACGAGGTCGCCGGCTTCCGCGATGAGGGCGCGCGCGGCTGCCGGGGTCGCGGCCTGCACTTCGCCCGGGTCGTCATCGCCGAGCAGCGACAGGAGCAGCTGCTGGTACGCGCCCGGGCTCGCGACGGGATCGACGGCATCGGTCATGGGCTGAGAGTACCGTCCGTCGTCCGGATGGCATCGTCCAGGTTGACCCCGCGTCGGCCCCGGTCTAGAGTGGCCTAGACCAGTTGGGGACGAGCAACGGGAGGATGCGTCGGAGGATGGTCGCGACCCGGATCGCCGAGCCGCTCGGTGAGCCGCTCGATCGGGAGAGCCCGATGCCGATCTTCGCCCAGATCCGGGCGCGGCTCGAGGATGCGATCGCCAGCGGCTCGCTGGTCTCCCACCAACGAATTCCATCGGAGCGCCAGTTGAGCGAACACTTCGGCGTCAGCCGGATGACGGTTCGCCAGGCGCTCGATGCGATGACCCACGATCAGCTCCTCTACTCGCGGGCCGGCCGCGGGACGTTCGTGTCGGATCGCAAGGTCATCGAGCAGCCGCTCCAGCACCTGACCAGCTTCACTCAGGACATGCTTGCCCGCGGGATGCGCCCATCGAGCCGCGTCCTCGATGCGCGGATCGTCCACCCGTCCTTCGAGATGGCCCGCTTGTTCGGCCTCGCGCCGTCCGTCGAGATCGTCCGGCTGACCCGGCTCCGGCTGGCCGATGACGAGCCGCTCGCGATCGAGACCGTCCACATCCCGGCACCGTACGTGCCGGGCCTGCTCGAGCGCGATCTTGCCGCCGAGTCCCTGTACACCGTCCTCAACCGTGAATACGGGCTCAGCCTGCGCGGTGCCCGCCAGACGATCGAGGCGGCCGCGCCGACCCCCGAGGAGATGAGTCTCCTCGCCATGGACACGGCGCTGCCAGTCCTGAAGATCTCACGTCTCACCTTCGATGCGAACGACCGGGTCGTCGAGTACGTCCGGTCGGTCTACCGTGGCGACCGCTACCACCTGACCGTGGAGCTCCAGTGATGCTGGTGCACGGCCAGCTACTCGCGCCCGAGCCCCAAGGTCATGTCGCGGTCGCCGTCGAGGACGGCCGGATCACGGCAGTCACGCCGATTTCGGCCAGCGCGAACGTGCCGGCGGGGGCGCTGGGCGGACCGGGCGCTACGATCACCCCGGGCCTGGTCGACATCCAGGTCAACGGGGCCTTCGGGCAGGATCTAAGCGACCCGACGGCGGACGTGGCCGCGGTCTGCGCCGGACTGCCCCGGTTCGGGGTGACGGCCTATCTCGCCTGCGTGATCACCTCGCCGGTCGAGCGCTACGGCCCTGGCCTGGATCACCTGGCCGCGGCGATGCGGACGTCGTCCCCCGGTGCCCGTCTGCTGGGCGTCCACCTGGAGGGGCCCTTCCTCAGCCCCCGCCGCGCCGGGACGCACACCCCCGAATGGCTCATCGCCCCGTCGGCAGCGCTGATGGAGACCTGGATCGAGCGAGCGCCGGTGAAGGTGGTGACGCTCGCCCCGGAGCTGCCCGGCGCGATCGACCTCATTCGCCAGCTTGTTGCCCGGGGCGTGATCGTGGCGATGGGCCACACCGACGCGACGTGGGACGAAGCGGCGGCGGCCGCGGCGGCCGGGGCACGTCTCGGCACGCACCTCTTCAACGCGATGCGACCGCTCCACCATCGCGAGCCGGGGACCATCGGTTTTCTGCTGGCCTCGGACCTCGCCGTGAGCGTCGTGGCCGAGGGCCACCACGTCGACACTCGGATCCTGGGGCTCGTCGGCCGGCTCAAGTCGCCCGATCGGCTCGTGGTGGTCACCGACGCCCTGGCCGGCCTCGGGATGCCGCCCGGACGATTCGAGCTCGCGGGCGTGGACATCGTCTCCGACGGCACGATCGGGCGACGGACCGACGGCACCCTGTCGGGGTCGGTCGGCGGGTTGGACCGCAGCATCAGCGTGCTCATCGAGGCAGGGCTCTCGGCCGAGGATGCGATCCGCGCAGCCACGATCAACCCGGCCAGGTTGCTGGGACTCGAGGCGACGATGGGCCGGGTGGCGGTCGGCCGGGGCGCCGACCTCGTCGTGTTCGGGGCCGACTGGACGGTCGACGCCACCATCGTCGGTGGCCGGATCGCGTACCGGCGCGACGCCGGCTTCTCGGTCACGAGCACGCGGCTCGAGATCGGCGCCGCTGTGAGCCCGGGCGAGGCCGCACGATGAGCAACCGGTCCAGCGAGCCGCGCCAGCCGTCCACCGAGGCCTCCTCGTCCGTGGACCTCGGCCGCCCGGGACCGGCCGAGGTCGCCGCCGCGATGCTCGCCGGGCAGGCCGCGGCGCTCGCGGCCGTCGATCCCGCGCTTCCGGCGATCGCGGCGGCGATCGACGCGATCGCCGATCGACTGGCCGGCGGCGGGCGGCTGATCCTGATCGGGGCCGGCAACAGCGGGCGGCTGGCACTCATCCAGTCGTCCGAGATGGGACCGACCTTCGGTCTCGAGCCCGGTGTCGTCGTCGGCGTGCTTGCGGGCAGTGGGCGAACGACCGACCCGCGCGACCCGATCGCGACCGACGACGCGGCTGAGGACGACGCCCTGGCCGGCGCGGTTGCGATCGCCGAACTGGTGGTCGGGCCGGCGGACGCGGTCGTCGGGATCTCCGCGAGCGGCCGGACCCCGTACACGTTGGCCGCCCTGGAGACCGCTGCCGAGCGGGGCGCGTTAACCGTTGCGGTGACCTGCGCCGCCGGCGAGCCCATGGAGCGAAGCGCGACCCTCGCCATCCATCCTGCCGTCGGACCGGAGATCGTGGCCGGCTCCACGCGGCTGGCCGCCGGCACCGCGACGAAGACGATCCTCGACATCCTCACCACCGGCTCGATGATCCGGCTCGGTCGGGTGCATGGCGGTCGGATGATCGACCTGCGAGCTGCCAACGCCAAGCTCCGTGAGCGGGCGGTCCGGATCGTGGTGGACCTCACGGGTCGAACGGACGCCGACGCCCGGGACGCACTGGGATCGGTCGACTGGTCGGCCCGGGCCGCCGTCGTGCGGCTGATGCTCGGCCTCAGTGCCAGCGAGGCGCGGACGCATGCCGCGGCGCATCGTTTCCTCGCCGACGCACTTGCCTCCGGGGGTCCCGCTTCGCGGAAGTCGACGTTGAATGGGGAACCTGACCCATCGAAGAACTCGACCCGGCCCGTCCAATCTAGGAGGTGATGCAGACGAACGAACGGCATTCAACGAAGATCGGCAGCGGCGGTCGGATCGATCGCCCAATGGAGGAGGAGAAGACCTTGAAGCGCACATTCATAGCCATCGGCGCAGCGCTCGCGTTGACGGTTGGCGCCTGCACCAGCGCCAACCCGGGCACCTCGACCGCGCCCGCGGCAACGCAGCCCGCGGCATCCCAGCCGGCGGCATCGGCCGGCGGCGAGGCCGTCACCCTCTCGATCGAGAGCTGGCGCAACGACGACCTTTCGATCTGGCAGGACCAGATCATCCCGGCGTTCGAGAAGACGCACGCGAACATCAAGGTGACGTTCAACCCGACCGCGCCGGCGGACTACAACGGGGTCCTCAACACGAAGCTCGAGGGAAGCACTGCCGGCGACCTCATCACCTGCCGGCCGTTCGACGCCTCTCTGGCTCTCTACGACAAGGGCTACCTCGCCCCGCTCAACGACCTGCCTGGCCTGAAGAACTTCGGCGACGTCGCCAAGAGCGCCTGGATCACCGACGACGGCAAGAACGTCTTTTGCGTCCCGATGGCATCGGTCATCCACGGGTTCATCTACAACAAGGACATCTTCGACAAGCTCGGCATCACGAGCACGCCGACGACGCTGGACGAGTTCCACGCGCTCCTCGACAAGATCAAGGCCGACGGCAAGTACACGCCGCTGGACATGGGCACGAAGGACATGTGGGAAGCGGCCACGATGGGCTTCCAGAACATCGGCCCGAACTACTGGAAGGGCGAGGACGGGCGCAAGGCGCTCATCGCCGGGACTGCCAAGTTCACCGATCAGCCGTATGTCGACACCCTGAAGGAGCTCGCCTCCTGGGCGCCGTACCTCCCCAAGGATTTCGCTGGGATCGCCTATCCCGACGCGCAGCAGTACTTCCAGAGCTCCAAGGCCGCGATCTATCCGGCCGGCTCGTGGGACATCTCGACGTTCGAGGCAGCCGGTCTCAAGAACATCGGCTTCTTCGGTCCGCCCGTCCTCAAGGCTGGTGACCAGTGCTACCTGAGCGACCACACGGACATCGCGATCGGGATGAACGCGAAGACCAAGAATCCGGAGGCCGCCAAGGCGTTCCTCGACTGGGTCGCGGGCGACGAGTTCGCAACCCTCTACTCGAACGCACTGCCGGGCTTCTACTCGCTGTCCAACTCGACCGTCACCCTCAGCGACCAGGTCGCGCAGCAGGCTCTCGACCTGCGCAAGACCTGCAAGTCGACCATCCGCAACTCGTATCAGATCCTGTCGCGGGGCGAGCCCAACCTCGAGAACGAGCTGTGGCGCGTCACGGCGGCGGTGATCAACGGCAAGCTCACACCGGACGCAGGTGCCAAGGAGATCCAGGCCGGCCTGGAGAAGTGGTACAAGCCGGGAAGCTGATCAGGCCTCCCGCCAGGGACGACCCCGGTGCTCGATCCGTCGACGCCGGGGTCCTCTCCCCGATAGCCTTCGCTGATCCGCCGGAGGAAGACGATGGCGTCGATCGATCGCGCTGCACCGAGACGACGACGACGGATCCCATGGCCTCTCTTGGTATTCCTGGGACCCGCCGTCCTGATCTACAGCGCGTTCATGGTCTTCCCGCTGTTCGACTCCCTGCGGCTCAGCCTGTTCTCCCCGGGCGGGAGCGGCCTCGGCGTCTTCGTCGGACTGCAGAACTACGTGACGCTCCTGACGGACCCGCTCTGGTCGCCCCGCTTCTGGGGGGCGCTCGGCAACAACCTCGTCTTCTTCGCCATCCATATGCTGGTCCAGAACCCGATCGGGCTTCTGCTGGCGGTGCTCCTCACGACCCGCGTCCTGCGCGGCCGGGCTGTCTACCGCGCCCTCATCTTCGCGCCGACGGTCCTCTCGGTCGTGATCGTCGGGTTCATCTGGAAGCTCATCCTGAGCCCGCTGTGGGGGGTGGCCTCGGGCGCCCTCGACGCGATCGGCGTGGGAGATTTCTACGGACCGTGGCTGGGGCTGCAAGGGCCGGCCCTCATCGTCGTCTCGCTGATGTCGGTTTGGCAGTACGTCGGGATCCCGATGCTGCTCTTTTCGGCCGCGCTCCTCTCGATCCCCGACGAGGTCATCGAAGCCGCCCGCGTGGACGGCGCCGGCCCGTTGCGAATCTTCAGCCGGATCCAGCTGCCGCTCATCGCGCCGACGGTCGGGATCGTGGCGGTGCTCACCTTCGTGGGCAACTTCAATGCGTTCGACCTGGTCTACTCCGTCCAGGGCGGGATGGCCGGACCCGAGTTCTCGACCGACCTGATGGGCACGCTGTTCTACCGGACGTTCTTCGGCTTCCAGCTCCAGCTCGGCAACCCGACGATGGGCGCGACGGTGGCCGGCGCGATGTTCGCGATCATCCTCTTTGGCGCGTGTATCTACCTGTTCGGGCTGCAGCGCCGGCTGCAGACATACGAAGCGTGATGGGCGACCGGTCATGACGAGGCAGGCCACGATCCGCGACCCCGGCCCTGGGCCGCTCCGCCGGTCCGCGCGTGCCCTCGGCATCAGTCCGAGCGGCCTCGGCAAGCACGCGGTCCTTCTGGCGTACACGGCCCTCGCCATCGTGCCGATCGCGCTCGTCGTGATGAACTCGTTCAAGTCGCGCTTCGCGATCTTCGACTCCCCGCTCCAGCCGCCGGCGGCCGACACGTTCAGCCTGATCGGCTATGAGACGCTGGCCAAGCGCGGTGACTTCCTGGGCTACCTGGGCAACAGCGCGATGGTCACCGGCGTCTCGCTCGTTCTGATCGTCCTCTTCGGGGCCATGGCAGGCTTCGGCCTCGCCCGCTACCGCTTTACCGGTAACCGGCTGCTCGGGCTCTACCTGGCGATCGGGATCATGGTCCCCATCCGGCTGGGGACGGTCAGCATCCTCAACACCATGGTGGGGCTCGGGCTGGCGAACACGTTGGCGGCCCTCATCCTGGTCTACACCGCGTCCGGCCTCCCGCTCGCGGTCTTCATCCTCAGCCAGTTCTTCCGCGAGTTCCCGCGCGATCTCGAGGACGCGGCCCGGGTCGACGGCGCCGGCGACTTCACGATCTTCGGGATGGCTGCCCGACTCGCGCGTCCGGCGATCGCGGCGGTGGCGGTCCTGACGATGATCCCCGTCTGGAACGACCTGTGGTGGCCGCTGATCCTGGCTTCGGGGCGGAAGACGGCCACGCTCACCCTTGGGACCCAGCAGTTCCTCGGCCAGTTCGTGAGCGACTGGAACGCCGTCCTCGCGGCGCTGACCATCGCGATGCTGCCGATGGTCGTGCTCTACATCCTGTTCTCGCGCCAGTTCATCCGGGGCCTCATGGGCGGCGCGATCAAGTGAGCGACCGTCTCCGGGTCGGCGTCGTCGGCGCGGGGTTCATGGGCGAGACGCATTTGGCTGCGTGGGCCGCCGAGGGGAACCCGGCGGTCGTGTTCGACCTCGAACCGACGAAGGCGGCGGCCGTCGCCACGAGATCCGGAGCGCGGATCGCCAGCTCGCTCGAAGAGCTCCTGGGGTCGGTCGACGTCGTCGACGTGTGCACAGCGACGCATCGCCACGCCGAGGTCGCCATCGCCGCCGCACGCGCCGGCCGCCACGTGATCTGCGAGAAGCCGCTCGCCCGGACCCTTGCCGACGCGGAAGCGATGGTCGGCGCGAGCGCCGAAGCCGGCGTGCGGCTGTTCGTGGCCCACGTCGTCCGATTCTTCCCCGAGTACGCCGCCGCGCGCGAGCAGGTCGTCGCAGGGGCGATCGGCGCGCCGGCCGTCCTGCGCCTGAAACGCGCGAGCTTCCGGCCGCGCCACGCACCGGACCACTGGTTCTTCGACCCTGCCCGGTCCGGCGGGATGATCGTGGACCTGATGATCCATGACTTCGACTACGCCAGGTGGGTCGCGGGCGACGTGGTCGCGGTCCATTGCCGCTCGGTCGGGGTGGCGCGCCCGGGGCTGGCCATCGATCACGCCATCGCCGTCCTCACCCACGCCTCGGGTGCGATCAGCCAGGTCACGGGCTCTTGGGCCTATCCTCCGCCGACCTTCCGGACGTCGCTCGAGATCGCGGGGTCTCACGGCCTGATCGAATTCGACTCGGTGGCCGATCGACCGATCGTGTCGTACCTGCAACCGCAGACTGGCGACGAGGCTGAAGCGGTGGGTCTGCCGGCGAGCCCGCTGGCCGAAGACCCGTATCGACTCGAGCTCCGCGAGTTCCACCGATCGATCCTCGAGGGTACCCCCGCCCGGGTCGCCGCCGAGGACGGCCTGGAGGCTCTGCGGATCGCCCTGGCGGCGGACGAATCGGCCCGCACCGGCCAGGTCGTCCGGATCGATCGAGCCGGGGAGGTCCGGGCGTGAGTGGCCCCGGGACCGGCCGGCCGATCCGCCTGGGGATCCTGTCGCTGGCTCACCATCACGCCGAGGGCTACCTCGGGACCGGCCGGGTGCCAGGGGTCGACCTGGTCGGGCTGTGGGACGAGGACGGCCCGCGGGGAGCCGACGCAGCGGCGGCCCACGGGATGCGGGCATTCGCGACCGAGGCGGATCTCCTTGCGGCCGGGGTGGACGGGGTCATCGTCTGCTCGGTCAGCAGCGAGCACCGCCGGCTGGTCGAGCTCGCAGCCGCGGCGGGCGTCCACGTCCTGTGCGAGAAACCGCTCGCGACGCGGGTCGAGGACGCGCGGGCGATCCTCGCTGCCTGCACGGCCGCCGACGTCCGACTGATGACAGCGTTCCCGATGCGTTTCAGTCCCGTGCTCCGAGCGCTGCACGCGTCGGTCGGGTCCGGGGCGGTCGGTGAGCTCGTCTGCCTGGAGGGGGCGAACACCGGGGAGATGCCAGACGTGCATCGGGCCTGGTTCGTCGACCCCGTCCTCGCCGGCGGCGGGGCGGTCATGGACCACGTGGTCCACCTGGCTGACCTCTACCGCTGGCTCCTCGACGACGAGGTCGTCGAGGTCTACGCCGTGACAAATCGGATCCTCCAGGACGGGTTCGCCGGCGTCGAAACCGGAGGGTTCGTGTCGCTTCGGTTCAGCCGCGGGGTCATCGCGACCATCGACTGCAGCTGGAGCAAGCCCCGTTCGTATCCGACCTGGGGCGGCCTCGCCCTCGAGGTGGTCGGGACCAAGGGGGTCGTGACGTCTGACGCGTTCCGCCAGCACCTGGTCGTCCACGGGCATCCCGACGCCGGGATCAGCTGGCCCTTCTGGGGCTCCGACCCGAACGCCGCCATGTTGGCGGAGTTCGGGTCGGCCATCCGCGAGGGACGCGAGGCGGCCGTCACCGGGCTCGACGGCCTGCGCGCGCTCGAGATCGTCGAGGCTGCCTATCGATCCGCCGGGAGCGGGGTGCCAGTCCAGCTCCGCTGAGTACCGGTCATGGCGGATGCGTCAGCCATCGTGTGCTCCTTGGTCGAGATCTGCGACGGTCAGGCTCCGGCGGAGGCCCGTGTCGACACCCGTCCTACGACCGCAGAGCCATCCGGCCCCGCGACGAGGTAGGCGATCATCGCGAAGAAGCTGAAGTTGAAGATCCCGAGGACGAGGAGCACCAGGAACCACGTCTTGCGCTCGAGCTGCGACGTGTTCAGCAAGGCGCCGATCCAGGAGACCAGGCCGACGATCAGCCCGCCGATGACGGCGAGAGCGCCGGCGATGCCGAGCCCGATCAGGATCCACGACTGGACGTTTCCCTGGATCCCGACGACATCTGGCCCGCTCATCACGAACGCCCTGTTGTCGATCGCGAGCCAAATGGCCGCGACCGCGACAAGGGTGCCGGCACTCGCGGCGATCACGCTGCCGATGAAGAGTCTGGTCACCGTTGCCTTGGACATGATGTTTCCTTTCGATCCGTCGCTATGGTTGATGAGACTCACGATGCCGCGCTCGATGGAAGCGCCATCGTGATCGTCGTCTTGCCGCGGGCGTGGCCTTCGCCGACATGGTCGATGGCCTGGGCGGTTTCGCTCAGCGGGTAGGTGTGGTCCATGACCGGCGTCACTAGGCCTGCCTCGATCAGCTCCGTGAGGGTGACGAGGTCCTCGTGGGTGGTCTTCACGAGGAAATTCGCCAGCGTCTGGCTCCCGAACTGGAACATCACTGCCGCGCGGACGATCCGACCCCCGCTGGCGATCCACCGGTGGTCGAAACCGCCGCCGTTCGGCACGAGCGTTCCGGTCGGGGTGAGCGCACGCCGGAGGTCGGACAGCGAGTGGTTCGCCACGTTGTCGAGGATGAAGTCGTACTGCTGCCCGCTTCGGGTGAAGTCCACCCTGGTGTAGTCGATGACGTCGTCGGCGCCGATCGAGCGGACCAGGTCCAGGTTGCGCGTGCTGGCCACGCCCGTGACCTCAGCGCCGAGGGACTTGGCGATCTGCACCGCGAAGGTGCCGATGCCGCCGGAGGCGCCGTTGATCAGGACCTTCTGACCGGCTCGGACCTTGCCGTGGTCGCGCACGGCCTGCAGGGCGACGAGACCGGCCATCGGAACGGCGGCCGCCTGTTCGAAGGTGAGGTTGGCCGGCTTCAGCGCCAGCGTGTCCTCGGGTGCCGCCGCGTATTCGGCATACGAGCCGTTGGAGGATCCGTAGACCTCGTCACCGACCTGAAACCGCGTGACGCTGGCGCCGATCGCCTCGACGACCCCGGACACGTCGGTCCCTCGAACGCTGACCTTCGGCTTGAGCAGCCCGTAGACGGGGCGGGCGATGTACGGCAGTCCGCTCATGATCGCCCAGTCGGCGGGGTTGACACCGGCTGCCCGAACGCCGACGAGGACCTCGTCGGCAGCGATGTCGGGCTTCTCGATGTCCCGTGCTTCCATGACCGCGGCCGGGCCGTACTTGTCTTGAACGATCGCCTGCATCACTGGACTCCATTGACTATACGGTGTAAAGTCGGCAGACCGCCACTGTACGGTGTAAAGTCCGAACTTGTCAACCCTTGGCCCGAAAACGCCAGGGAGGCCGAAAGGGAGCCCATGACGACCCGCACAGCTCAACCAGCGCGGCGCCTCCCGCTGACCCGGGAGCGGGTGCTGCAGTTCGCCCTCGAGCTCGCCGATCAGGGCGGGCTCGACGCACTCAGCATGCGCAAGCTCGGCCAGGCACTCGGCGTCGAGGCGATGGCGGTGTACTACCACTTCGCCAACAAGGAGCGCGTCCTGGACGGCATCGTGGACCTCGTCTTCGGCGAGATCGACCTGCCGGCGGCCGGTGCCGACTGGGAGACCGCCATGCGCCGGCGCGCGATCTCCGTGCGTGATGCCCTGGCGCGTCATCGATGGGCGATCGGCCTGATGGAGTCGCGGGTCAATCCCGGTCCGGCCAACCTGCGCCACCATGACGCGGTCATCGGGTGTCTCCGGGCGGCCGGCTTCGACATGGCGATGGCCGCGCACGCGTACTCGCTCCTGGACGCCTACATCTACGGTTTCGCCCTGACGAAGATGAACCTCCCGTTCGAGACCACGACGGATATCGCCGAGATGGCGGAGAGCATGCTCGAGCCGTTTCCGCTCGGCGAATATCCCAACCTGGCCGACTTCATCACCGAGCACGCCATGAAGCCCGGCTACGACTTCGCGGATGAGTTCGAGTACGGCCTCGACGTCATCCTCGACGGCATCGAGAGGATCCAGGACCGGTGAGGTTGGTGGAGATGAGGGGACTCGAACCCCTGGCCTCCGCGATGCGAACGCGGCGCTCTTCCAGCTGAGCTACATCCCCACGAGGGTCGCACCGGGTGGCGTCGAGGCGCTGCGCCCGGGACCAACGGCGAGTGTAGCACCGGACCCTCGTGTCCCACCCTCTGATGCCGGGTCATCGACGGGTCGGCCGCAACCTACCATCCGGCGATGACTTCCGGCCTGCTGCTGGGGCTCGCCGCCGCTCTGTGCTGGGGTCTGACCGACGTGACCGCGGCGCTCGGCGGTCGTCGCTTCGGGAGCCTGCCGACGCTTGCCGTCGCCCAGGCCACCAGCCTCGTCGTGCTGCTGGTCATCGGGCTGGTCACTGAGGGCCGGCTGCCGATCGCCCCCGAGGTCGCAGGGCAAGCCGCAGTGTTCGGTGTCATGGCCTCGGTCGCCTACGTGGCGATGTTCGCCGGGCTGGCCATCGGGCCGGTTTCCGTGGTGAGCCCATCGGTCGCGGCGTATGGCGGCCTGACGGTCGTCCTGTCGGTCATCGTCCTGGGCGAGGTCGTCCTGGCCTACCAGTGGCTGGGTGCCGCGGTGGGCACGATCGGCGTGGCGCTCACTGCGCTCCGCTTCGACGGTTCGTTCCGCGGCACGCGTCCGGTGAGTGGCGGTGTGCTGCTGGCCGTCGTCGCCCTCGTGTTCTTCGCCTGCGTCACGGTCGGGATGGCGGGGCCGATCCGCCGGGTCGGCTGGCTCGACGTCGTGTTCGTCGCCCGGTGCGCCAACAGCGCTGCGACCTGGACGCTGCTCGTGCTCGTCCGGCGGTTCCATCCGCGTGGATCGAGTGTGCTTCTCGGGCCGCCCGGCGCGCCCAGTGGCAGGCTGTTCGGGATGGTCGTCATCGTCGGTCTCCTGGACGTCCTCGGGTTCATCGCCTTCGCCATCGGGTTGGGGATCGCGCCGGCCTGGATCGTGGGCCTGGCCAGCTCGTTCGGGCCGGCGGTCGCGGTCCTCATCGCGGTCGGGTTCCTGGGGGAGCGGCTGCGCCCGGTCCAGTGGCTCGGCCTGCTGGCGATCGCCCTCGGACTCGGTCTCATCGCCCTGCCGATCTAGCGGATTCGCCCTTGACGAGATAGAACATACGTTCTATCGTGAACCGTCCGATGACGACTCTCTCCTCGGACGTGACGGCGGCCCTGGCGTCTCTCCGGACGCGTTGGGGGGAGGCCGCGCCACGGGTCGGGGGAGAGGCGCTCGGGGGGGCCGGGGCGGTCGTTGGGGCGCTCGCCACGGCCCCGCTCCCCGATGAGCCAGACGGTCGTCAGGCCCGGCCGGTCGAGGACGAGCGGGTCGTCAGGACCGGATTCGCGGCGCTGGACGCCATCCTCGGTACGGGTGGGGTTCCACGCTCGACCGCGCTGGCCGTCCGGGGGGAGGCCTCGAGCGGCAAGACCACCCTCGCCCTGCGGCTTACCGCCGAGGCCCAGGCCGCCGGCTCGATCGTGGCCTACGTCGATCTGGCGCGCAGCCTCGATCCGGTCGAGGCGGTCGCTCGAGGGGTCCGCCTGGAATGGCTCGTCGTCCTCGAGCCGGCTTCCCTGGACGAGGCACTGGCGATGGCCGGGACGCTCGTCGCCGGCCGCTCGGTGGATCTCCTCATCGTCGACCTGCCCAGTGACCCGGGCCGGACCGCCTCGGGCGTGCCGGGTCGGGTTCGTGCCGGGCGCGATGGCCGGCGGCCGCCCTCGGTCGCAGATCGGCTGGGCCGGCTCGCGGCGCTGGCCCGCCGGGCGGCTGTCCTCCTGGTCGTCCTCGAGCCGCCGGGTCTACCCGGCCCGATCTCGAACGCGATCGCCGAGTCGGCCGGGCTTCGACTGGAGCTGGCCCAGCGGGCGTGGATCCGGCTGGGCCGGGACGTCGTCGGCCAACGGACGGAGGTGGTCGTCGCCCGGAACCGATCCGGCCCGCCGGGGAGGCGGGTGGAGCTCCGGATCCTGTACGCAGAGGGCGGCGGCCGGGATGCCTGCCTCCGCCACAAGCCGCTCCTCACCGACGCCCCCACCATCCTTCAGCCAGGGACCGACCATCGTGCGACTGCTCCACCTCCTCTGGCCCCACCTGCCCCTTCGGCTCGCCCGGGCACGCGCCACGGCCGACCCGAACTCCGGCTCGTTCCCGACCGGGCCGCTCGTCCTCGGCGGGCAGCCCTGGACGGACGGGACCGTCATCGACGCGAGCTCGGCGGCCCGCGACCTCGGCGTGCGGCGGGGGATGGCCCTGGGGTCGGCCCACCGGCTCGCCCCTGAGGCGACCTTCCTCGATCCGGACCTCGCGGCCGACGGCGCCGCGGTCGAGCGGGCACTCTCGGCACTCGCCGCCTTCAGCCCGGGGATCGCCGGCACGATCGATCCGACCGATCCGGCGTTCGGGCTGCTCGAGGTCCAGGTCGACGGGCTCGAGCGGCTATGGGGTCCCGAGCCCGTCCTCGTCGAGCGGATCATCGCCGCTCTCGCTCCGATCCTGCCCGGGACACCTCGGGTCGGGATCGCCGGGACGCGCTTCGCGGCCACCACCGCGGCCGGGGCGGCGGAGGCGCCTGGACGGCCATGGATCGTCGAGCCCGGCGGGGAGGTCGCCTTTCTCGGTCCGCTGCCGGCGGCCCTCCTCACTCCCGACCTCGATATCCGGGCCCGGCTCACCCGGTTCGGGCTGCGCCGGATCGAGGCGGTCGCCCAGCTGCCGCGCTCGGCGCTGGTCGCCCGCTTCGGGGTCGAGGGCGAGCGGGTCCACGCCCGGGCGAACGGGCAGGAGATCGCGGCGTTCCGGCCGCACCGGGCCCCTGAGCGACTGGTTCTTGGTCTCGGGCTCGAGCCGCCGATCGAGGACCTCGAGCCGCTCCGCTTCGTCCTTCACCGGCTGGCCGGGGCGCTCGCCGACCAGCTCCTCGCCCGGGGAGCGGCGGCCGGCCGGGTCGAGCTCCGGCTGGTCCTCGACCCTGCCTTTGCCCGGCGCGGGACGCCGACCGCGCTGGCCATCGAGCAGCGCTTCCCCGAGCCGACCGCGGAGGGCGAGGCGATCGAGCGGCTCCTCCTCGCCCGGCTCGAGCGGGAGCCGCCGCCGGCCGCCGTCGCCCGGCTCGAGCTCGAGCTGGCCGAGGTCGCTCCGGCGGTCGGCCAGCAGCTTGGCCTCTTCGTGCCCCAGGCGGCACGGGCCGCTCGGCTCGGCTGGCAGCTCGCCCGACTCGCCCTGACCTTCGGGGAGGATCGGATCGGCCGGGTCGAGCTGGTCGACCCTGAGGCGGCACTCCCCGAAGCGCGGTGGCGTCGCCTGCCGATCGGCTCGGGCTCCGAGGGCGGCTTCCGACCACTCGTTCCCGAGGTCGGTCGGTGACCCGCCTGCTCCGCGAGCACCCCTCGATCGACGTCGAGCTCGACGATGGCGGCCGGCTGATCGCCGTCCGCTGGGCGGGCCGCCGCGAGCCGGTCGAGGTCTGCAACCGCTGGCGGATCGACGAAGGCTGGTGGCGCGAACCGATCGCCCGCGACTACTTCAAGGTCGTCGGGTCACGCTGGCTGGCGCTCGTCTACCTCGATCGACTCGACGGGACCTGGCACCTGGAACGGATCTACGACTGAAGGCGGCGCATGTGCCGGTCGTCGCGGCGGCGGGCCCGTGGCGCCACCCGGAGGGTTGGGTCGCGGATCAGCGGAAGGGACAATCCGCGGCGAACAGGATGCTGACCGTCGTCTGGCTGTCGCGCGGGTCGATCGAGGCCTGGACCCGGCAGGTCGGCTCGAGCCCGACCGCATCGATGACCGTGTTGCCATCCTCCATCGGCCCGCTCAGTGCCTCGATCGAATAGCCGGCGGCGACGAGCGCCTGGCGATACCAGTCGACGACCGTGGCGACCCTGGCCGGGACGGCTACCAACGCCGACGCCGGGCCCTGGCCGCCGTCCGCCGGCTCGGCCCCCGGGTACGCCGGGAACGCCGCCGGCAGATCGTCCCAGATCCGGCCCCAGGCGGTCTGGGGTTGTGGTCGGCAACGAGGCCTCCGGACTGGAGGCAGGCGTGGACGTGACGGCTGCCGGAGTTTCGCTGCTCGGCGTGGCGCCGGTCGTCGGCTCGTCGGTCGCGCCCGCTGGGCCGGTGCAGGCGGCCACGAAGGCGGCAAACGCGACGATGAGCCCCAGGACGGCGACCGGGCTGGCGGCGAGGCGGGTGATCAACGGATGGGCCTCCGGTCGGTGCAGCCGATGCTAGCGGACATGCCGGGGCCCCGCCGCGATGCGACGGGGCCCCTCGGGTCGTCTGCCCGCTCACCAGGCCGACGACCGGGTCGTCGGGCCGACCAACCAGCTCGGCCGACGCCGTTACCTCGGGTGCGCGCCCCCAGGCGCGCGACCATCGGGTGACAAGGGCTCAGACGCCGGTGACGGGCGCGGTGTTTCGCGGCGGCCCCGGACGACCCGATAGGCCGTCAGTAGGGCTGTCTGAACGCGTCGGTGGGCGACTTCCAGATGCCGGCGTTGGACACGAACTGGACCTTCAGGCGATAGGTCCCGGCACGCAGGCCGGCCGCCGTCCCGAGGGTCGTCGTGGTGGTCAGCGATTTGGTCCGGCCGGGATAGATCGTGACCGTCAGCGAGCCCTTCTTCATCAGCCGCCCACTCGGGTCGTAGATCCGCCAGACGAGGCTGCCCCGCTCGGGGACGTTGCCCGTGTTCCTGACTCGTTTGACATGGGTCACCCGGACCAGGCCCGCCGAGCGGGTCACCCGGGTGACCGCGGCTCCTACCGTCGCGCGGTGGAGCGGGTCGTAGAACTTCGCGCGCAGGACGTCGGACATCTGGCTGTAGCCACGGTCGTTGTCGAGGGTCCAGATGCCGACCCCGGCCAACCCCGCCGCGATCGCATAGTCGTACTTCGCGGCCACGCTGAGCTCGTCCTCGAAATAGACCTGGCGAAAGGTCAGGAACTCCGTGTCCCAATAGGTGAAGTAGGCGCTGCCCTGGGAGATGTCGTGCTTCAGCTCGACGTCTGGATGGGCGGCCAGGAAGTTCTTGGCCGAGGCGTATGTCACGCTCCACACTCCGCCCCACCGGGAGACCGGCGTCCGCACGACTGCGTTGGCGACCTCGCTGGTGACCGGCCAGTCATAGCCGTAGTAGGGCACCCCCAGGATCAGCTTCGACGGCGGCACCCGCCTGAGATAGCGGGCGATGTGCAGCTTCACGGTCCGGGTGGTGTTGTCGAGCGGCGCGATCGCACCGGTGACCGTCGAGCCCGACCAGCGGTAGTTGTAGGTCATCACCAGCATCTGGTCGACGATCGGCTTGATCGCCTCGATCAGGGTGTATGACGCCCCGGCCGAGGTCGCAACGACCAGCTTGGCGCCGGCGAACTGCTTGCGCATCGCCGCCTTGAACTTGGCCAGGAAACTCGCGTATTTGACCGAGAGTGTCGCGGGCATCGGCTCGAAATCGAAGTTGGCGCCGTCGGCCGAACGCCGCGCCATCAGGGCCAGGGCCTGCTTGATGAACCGGGACTGGGCGGCGGGGCTGCCGAGGAAGGCCTTCATCTTGACGAGCGCGCCCGAGTCGAAGAGCTGGAACGTCGGCACGACCCGCACGCCCTTCGCGTGGGCGGCGTTGGTCACGGCCTTGGCGTTGTCCGACACGTAGGCGGTGTAGCCCCGCCAGGTCGTATCGATGTTGCCGATCTTCGTGATCCCCAGGCCGAATAAGGCGATGGTCGACACCAGGTTGTAGTCGAGCCGGTCGGCGGTCCCGGCATCGAGGCGCCAATACGGCAGGTAGCCGTAGACCTGCTTGTCGAGCGGGGCGATCCCCTTGACCCGCGGTTGGATGCCGGGATCCGCCGCGCGCGTAACCGGCGCAGCGAGGGGGCCGGGAGCCAGCGGAGCGATGACGAGGAGCGCAGACGCGAACACGGCCGCGACGAGAGACGTCAGCCGGCCGTGCGGTCGCGACCCCGTGGCGGAGAGGTCGTGCATGAGTGTTACTCAACGCCACCGTACCACGGATGAACAGCCGTACCTTGGGGCCAGCGATGGGGGCTCCATCGGGCGGCCGGCGAGCCCGACGTGGACGGGCCGGCGGGTTCCCAAGACAGAACAGATGTTCTATCATGGTCGGGCCCTCATCCTGTCCCGCGGGAACCCGAGATGCCCGGCAGATCGACCCCTCCACGCCCTTACGCCGAGCTCCATTGCCACACGAATTTCTCGTTCCTGGACGGGGCCTCGGCGGCCGATGAGCTCGTCGATCGAGCCGTCGAGCTCGGCCTCTCCGCGCTGGCGGTCACCGATCATCAGGGTCTTTACGGGGTGGTCCGATTCTCGAGCGCCGCCCGCGATGCTGGACTCCACCCGGTCATCGGAATCGAGCTGGAGCTGCTCGACGCATTCGCGTCGGACCCGGCTGGGATGGTCGTGCCGGGCCGGCGACCGATCCGGCGTGGCGGCCGACGACCGCCGGTGAACGAGGGCGGACCGCTGGGCTGGTCTCCGCTGCCGAGCGGGGCTCCGCTGCGGAACGGGGCTGCGCCGACCGAGGGCGACCCAGCCCGGCCGCGACCGGAACGAACTCGCCTGCCCGGCCACCGGGACCATGTCAAGGAGGACCTTCGCGGCGTCGGTGAGGGCGCCCGCGGGCCGCATCTCGTCCTGCTGGCCCGCGAGCGGACCGGCTATCGCAGCCTGTGCCGTCTCGTCAGCCGGGCCAACCTGGCCGGCACAAAGGGTGTGCCACGGTTCACCCAGGCACTCCTGGCCGAGCATGCCGAGGGCCTCGTCGCGCTATCCGGCTGTCGCGACGGGGAGATCGCCAGGCGGCTCCGGGTCGGTGATCGTGAAGGCGCGCGGGTCGTGGCCGAGGGCTACGCCCGGATGTTCGGCCGGCACGGCGGCTCGGGATCGGGCGGTCGGCGGGCGTCGGGCGTGGCCGCGGCCGGCTTCGTCCTCGAGCTCGAGCATCACTTCCTGCCCGACGACGACTGGCTGGTGGCCGAGACCGCTCGACTGGCCGAGGAGCTCGGTCTGCCGGTCGTCGTCACCAACGACGTCCACTACGCGCTGCCCGAGGGCCGCGAGCTCCAGGACGTCGTCACGGCGATCCGCCATGGCCGAGCCGTCGGGACGCTGGCCGATCTCCGCCGACCCGACGGAGAGTCGTACCTGAAGTCCGCGGCCGAGCTCATGGCGCTCCCGCCCGGCGACGCCGCGACGGCCGGTGACGTCACGGCGGCCGCCGACGATCCGCGGACAAGCCGGGCCTGGGCGGAGGGGCTGGGCAACGCCGGCGAGCTCGCGGCCGCATGCGAGGTCGACCTGGGCTTCGAGGCGTATCGCTTTCCGGGCTTCGCGGTGCCTGGCGGAGAGACCGCCTTCTCGTATCTCGCCGAGCTGTGCCACACGGGAGCCCGGCGGCGCTATCACCCGATGACCCCGGCCGTGGTCAAGCAGCTCGCTCACGAGCTCGAGGTCATCGAGCGCACCGGCCTCGCCGAGTTCTTCCTCATCTGCTGGGACCTGATGCGCTTCGCCAGGTCGCGCGGGATCCCGGCCCAGGGGCGGGGGAGCGCGGCCGACTCGATCGTCGCCTACGTCCTGGGCATCACCCGGGTCGACCCGATCCGCCACAACCTCCTCTTCGAGCGGTTCATCAACGAGGGCCGGACGACCTATCCCGACGTCGACATCGACTTCTCGTCGGAGCGGCGGGAGGAGGTCATCCAGTACGTCTACGAGCGATACGGCCCGGAGCACACCGGGATGGTCTGCAACATCGTCACGTACCGGGCGCGCTCCGTCGTTCGCGAGGTCGGGGTCGCGCTGGGATTCCCGCGGCCGCTGGTCGACCGGGTGGCGAAGGCGCTCGAGACGTACGACTCGGTGATGGTTCGTCGTGACCTCGAGGCGGACGGTGGCTTCGCCGAGTTCTTCCGGCGACCGGGAGAGGAGGACGCTGGCACCGTGGACGAGGCCAGGGACCCGTCGGCCGTGGTGCCGTCGGCCGTGGTGCCGTCGGCC
>JBDTQW010000015.1:0-40890 GCA_039931975.1 Chloroflexota bacterium
CGGTCAGTCCTCGGAGAGGGGATGGGTCATCGCGGCCGGGTCGACCCAGGCGTCGAACTGCTCGTCGGTGAGGTGCCCGAGCTCGTGGGCGGCTGCCCGCAGCGAGCTCCCGGTCCGGTGGGCGTGAAGTGCGATCTCGGCTGATTTCTCGTAGCCGATGTGCGGGTTGAGGGCGGTCACAAGCATCAGCGAATCCTCGAGGTGCTGGCGGATCCGGGGCAGGTTCGGCTCGATCCCGACAGCGCAGTTGTCGTTGAAAGAGCGGAGCGCCTCGGAGAGCAGGGTCGCAGCGGTGAGCAGGTTGTCGAGCATCACCGGCTTGTAGACGTTGAGCTGGAAGTTGCCCTGCGAACCGGCGAATGCGACGGCAGCGTCGCAGCCGAAGACCTGGACGACGACCTGGGTGAGCGCCTCGCTCTGGGTCGGGTTGATCTTGCCGGGCATGATCGACGAGCCGGGCTCGTTCTCGGGGATGAGCAGCTCACCGATCCCTGCCCGCGGCCCCGATGCGTACCAGCGAGTGTCGTTGGCGATCTTCATCGCGGCCACGGCCAGGGTACGCAGGGCCGCTGAGGCGGCAACCATCGGGTCGTGGGCGGACAGCGCGGCGAACTTGTCGGCCGCGCCCCGGAACGGACGGCCGGTCTCCTCGGCGATCTTCTGCGCGGCGAGGTCGCCGAAGCGCGGGTCGGCATTGAGACCGGTCCCGACGGCCGTGCCGCCAAGTGCCAGCCCATAGAGGGCGGGCAACGTCGACCGGATCCCGGCGAGGGCACCGTCGAGCTGGGCGGCCCAGCCGCCGATGACCTGGCCCAGGGTGACCGGGGTGGCGTCCTGGAGATGGGTCCGTCCGAGCATCACCACGTCGGCGTAGGTCTCGGCCTTGGCTCGCAGCGTGCCGCGGAGCGTCTCGACGGCGGGCAGGACGGCACCCTCGATCTCCTCGACCGCCGCGATGTGCATCACCGTCGGGAAGGCGTCGTTCGAGGACTGCGACCGATTCACGTCGTCGTTGGGATGGATCGGCGACTTGCCGCCTCGCCCGGCACCGGCCAGCTCGTTGGCGCGACCGGCGATGACCTCGTTGGCGTTCATGTTGGTTTGCGTGCCCGAGCCCGTCTGGAAGACGACCAGTGGGAACTCCTCGTCGAGCCGGCCGTCGACGACTTCTTGGGCCGCCTGCTCGATGAGGGCGGCCTTGTCGGACGGAAGCTCGCCGAGCCCGGCGTTCGCCCGCGCTGCGCACAGCTTGAGGATGCCAAGGGCGCGGATGACCGGACGGCCCCAGGTGAACCGGCCGACCCCGATCCGGAAATTCTCGACCGAGCGTTGCGTCTGGGCGCCCCAGTAGTGATCCGCCGGGACCCGGACCTCGCCGAGCGCGTCCTTCTCGATCCGGTACCGCTCGCCTCCCGGGCTCGCTTCGGTCGCGGTGGTCGTCCCGGTCGTCGTCATGCGCCGAGTGTACGTCGGCGGCGGCCTCGGCCGGTCAGGTCCAGCGGAGCGGCCCGATGACCCTCGAGCGACCGAACAGCTCGATCAGGCCGACCCCGATCCAGACCGCTCCGAAGGCGAGCCAGGCGCCGGGCGACGGCACGATCCACGGTGGCAGCACGAGCAGGACCGGAGCCAGGACGAGAAGCCCGCCCAGCAACCAATCCCCCGCCGCCGCCAGGGCCAACCCAACGAGGACCGTCCCGAATCCCGCGACCGTCGAGGCGATCGAGACCGGCGGACCGTAGACGAGACCGGCCAGGACGCCCACGAGGGCGCCAGCCCACCCGAGGTGGCCGACGAGCGCCACGAAGACACCGAGGCGTCCCAGCCGCCGGCCGAGGATCCCGCCACGACCGTCCTCGCGCAGCCACGCGCCGACGACCGCGATGGCCAGCGCGGCAACGGCGAGGATGGCCAAAGGCAGGCTCTCCAGCAGGTAGCCGGGCCAGTCGGGCGGGGCCGGGAGAGCGGCGATCGGGGCTGAGCCGAGGATCCACAGACCCCCTCCGAGCAGGGCGGCGAGCCCTGGGACGAGCGAGGGTTGGGCCGGGTGAAGGTGGGCGTCGAGCGCGCCCTGGAGGATGTCGAGCCGCTCGCGGCTGGTCCGTGGGGCCGCCTCGAGCAGGGCCATGAACTCGTCCTCGTAGCGAGCGCGCCATTCGCGCGGGTACAGACGGACGAGGTCGCTCGGGCTCATTGGCAGCCGTGCGCCACCCTGGGCGGGATGATGCCGGGCTGGCCGAGGGCGATCGGCAGCGATCCGAAGACCAACCGCGTGCGGTCGATGGTGAGCACGCCGTTGGCGTCGACGGCCACGGCGAAGCGATCCATCCCGCGGGCCGCCGGCCCATACGCGATGCCCGCCGCCTTGGTCCCCAGGCGGTCGTAGCGGGATTGATGGCACGGACAGTGGAACCAGAAGTCCTCGAGGCACGGGTTCGGGCGGCAGCCGAGGTGGGGACAGCGCTGGTAGAGCGCCCGGACGTTGAGGCTCGTGCCGTCGCCGGTCGGATCGTCGCCCGGGAGGAACTCGGTTCGCTTCGGATCGACCACGACGACGAACGCTCGGGCCTGGGGCAGGTAGACCGGGAACCCCTCCTGGATCGGGATGGTCGGATGGGCGCCGATCAGCTCCGTAAGCGTGCCGACCCGGACCTTGGCCAGGGCCAGCGTGGCGCTCGGCCACAGAAAGCCGAGCGTCCCGGCGCCGAGCTCGGCGAGCCACAGCCCGACCGCGGCGCCCAGTGAGGTGCGGAGCAGCTCGCGCCTGGACAGCCGACGGGCCGATCGACGGTCCACGATGGCGACCCGTCAGCTCCGCTCGTCGAGCCGAGCGAGGCCGGTCCGGACGATCCCGCCGAGGCTCACCAATTGCGCCTCGAGGGTCGTGGCCCCGAGCGCCGTCAGCCGGTACGGCCGGCGCCGATCCTCGGGTTCGAGTGCCTCGATGAGGCCGCGCCGCTCGAGACGCGCCAGTGCGCCGTACAGGGTCCCGGGGCCCAATGGCAGCCCCGAGATCGCCTCGACGTCTGTCATGATCGCGTAGCCGTGTTTCGGGCTCTCGCTGAGGGACACGAGGATGTACAGCGAGGGCTCGGCGAACCGGCCGAGATCGGTGATGCCGGGTCCCACGATAGCTCCTCATGCGATATATCGTATGACGATATATAAACCTCGACTCGCCCCCTGTCAAGCAGCCCCGCGCCGAGTCGTGCGCGGGCTACAATCCGGCCGATGCCCGACAAACACCTGTGGGATCGCGCGGCCAGCCTGCCTGTCCCCGTCGACAACGAGCTCCGCCCCGAGCTGATCAGCCTGCCGCTCGGGTTGCCGACCGTCGACGAGCTGTTCACCTTCGCGCGTGACGCTGAGCTTCGGTTCGCAACGCTCCGGATGCGGATCGAGGATCGCACCCGGACGGCGGTCGGCGCGCACCTGCAGGCCATCGAGGTGGTGATTCGCCACCCGGGCCACGCGCGAGTCTCCACCTCCGAGCCGGAGCACGGCACCGCCGCCAGCTACGAGACGTGGATCTCGGACGGGAAGACGGTCCGCACCTACTCGGCCATCCATCGCCTGGGCACCGAGCGGCCGGTCCGCCGGAGCCTTGTCGGGCTCGATGACCCGGACCTGCCGGGCTTTGCGAAGGTCTATCGACCGCTCACGGCGCTGCCGATGGAAACGCTCCCCGACACGTTCATCCATCCGGCCGGCTTCTGCCAGAACGTGCTCTCGACCGGCAGGTGCTGGGTATCCGGCACGACCCAGTTCGAGCAGCGCGAGGCGGTCATCCTCGAGTGCGACCACCCGCGCACGACCGAGGTGGAGACCGATCGTCCGGACCACCACCTGCAGGTCGCCTTCGATCGCGAGACGGGCGCCATCGTCCAGCTCATCGAGCGGGTGGGCGAGACCGAGACGCGGAATGCCGTGGTCGTGGGCTTGGTGCCGGACGCGCCCCTGCCCCCGGGCAGCTTCGACTTCAAGTTCCCGACCGGGACGACCCTGATCTTCTGATCGACCGATTCTACGGACCGGTCGCCGGGTCGGGGGCCGGATCAAGCGGCGGGGCCGGGTGTGGGACGAGCCGGACGAGGATGGTCGATGCGGCGATCGAGGCTGCCACGGCCGCCAGGACCGCGGCGAAGACGTCCGGACCGATGGCCCCGCGGGCAAGCGCGAACGAGGCCAGGACGAAGCTGAACTCCCCGATCTGGCCCAGGCCGAGCGCGATATGCAGCGGGCTGCCCTCGAGCCCCGACAGGCGGATGAGGCAGTAGGCCAGGGCCGACTTCGCGACCACGACCAGGACGATGGTCAACACCAACCAGGGCAGACCACGGGCGGCCGCCGCCGGATCGATCAGCGTCCCGATGGCCACGAAGAAGAACACCGCGAAGACATCCCGGAACGGCAGGAGACGGCGCCGGGCCTCGGCGGCATCGGGGCTGTCGCCGATCGCCAGCCCGGCGATGAACGCGGCCAGGGCAATCGGGATCCCGGCCAGGATGGCGCCTGCGCCCGCCAGGGCCAGGCCGGCCGCCACCGAGACGACCAGGAACAGGTCATGCTCGGAGCGGAGACGGACGAGGGCCATCGGCAGGAGGCGATCCGCGCCCAGGGCCAGCAGGCCGAAGGCGAACAACCCGATCAGCGACTCCAGCGGTGGCCGCCCGGAACCCATCAGCGCCAGCAGGACGATCGCGATCGAGACGCCGGTGACGTCTTGCAGGACCCCCCAGCCAACCAGGACATGGTCGGTCGTCGGATCTGTGGTCCGGCGTCGGCTGCGCGTGATGTTGACGATCACCACGCTGGACGACAGCGCCACGGCCAGCCCCATCAGTGCGGCCGCCGCCTGCTCGAGACCGGCCAGCCCAAACGCCCCGGTGGCGATCGCAAACGTCGCCACGGTCTGGAAGGGCGCGGCCCAGAAGAGCGTTGCCCGCTCCTTACGGAGTCGGCGCAAGTTGACCTCGATCCCGACCTCGAACAGGAGCAGGACCACCCCCAGGTCGGCGAACAGGATCAGCTGGTCGTGTTCGGCGACGTAGCCCGGGGTGAATGGTGAGAGCAGCAGCCCGACCAGGAGGTAGCCGACGACCGCCGGCAAGCCGATCCTCCGGGCCAGCCAGCCGGCGAAGGCGGCGGCCAGGAGGACGGCACCTACTTCGAGGATCGGCAGCGTGGTGGTCTCCGCCACCTCGCGATCGTACGGCACGGATGTCCGTCCAGTCGTCCAGCCCACCGGACCACCCCCTTTCGCACCGCCGACGCGTGCGGTATCGTGCCGGCCAGGTCGGGGGAGGAGGAGGGCCCCTCGCAGCGTGGACCTGCTGGTCCGCCCGGGGTGTCCAGGGTGCAGGGAGGGTTCCATGAATCAGGCACGGAATCGAGACGACCAGATCGCCCAGGACGTCAAGGATCTCCACGGGCTCGGCTACGCCCAGGAGCTCTACCGCACGATGGGCGGGTTCTCCAATTTCGCGATCAGCTTCTCGATCATCTCGATCCTGACCGGCGCGGTGATCCTGTACGACTACGGCCTGGCCTGGGCCGGGACGGCCGCAGTCCTGATCGGCTGGCCGCTCGTCACGGCCTTCGTCCTGCTCATCGCAGCCTCGATGAGTGAGCTTGCCTCGGCGTATCCCACGGCGGGCGGGCTGTACTACTGGGCCAGCAAGATGAAGAACAAGAACTGGGGCTGGTGGACCGCCTGGCTCAACCTGATCGGTCAGTTCGCCATCGTCGCGGGGATCAACTTCGCGGCCTCGGCGTTCCTCAATGCCACGATCATCACGCCGCTCCTGGCCAACGCTGGGGTCGCGTATGACAACACGACGGTCCTCATCAAGCTCGGCGACTCGGTCATCCTGACCGGCCAGCTCCTGACGATGGGGATCCTGATGCTCGTCGAGCTGGTCATGAACATCGCGGGGATCGGCTTCGTCGCCCTGCTCAACCAGGTCAGCGTCTGGTGGCACATCGTCGTCGTGGCCGCCGTCGTCATCCTGATCTTCGCTGTCGGCAAGCCCGACGTGTCAGGCCTGACCCTCTTCGCCATCCAGCCGCAGGACGTCGCAGGCACCTGGAACAACAACCTTGGCGCGGTCAACCTCGAGTACGGACCGGCGGTCACCTATCCGCTGGTCCTGGCCTTCTTCTTCTCGCTGCTCCAGGCGAACTGGACCTACACGGGCTACGACGCGTCGGCCCACGTTGCCGAAGAGACGGTCGGCGCCCGGATGTCGAGTGCCTGGGGCGTATTCCTGTCGGTTGCCGTGTCGGCCATCGTGGGTTTCATCTTCCTGCTGGCGCTCACGACCCACCTGCCTGACCTCAAACAGCTCTTCCCGGCCGCGTTGGAGGTACCCCCGCAGGCCACCTCCAGTCAGTACTACTTCGGTGGTGGGGTCGCCGTGATCTCCATCCTCCAGTACAACCTCGACAGCATCATCATCCTCGGGGTCGGGATGGGCGACATCCTCGCCGCCGGCATCGCGATCGCGATGGCGTTCTGCGGCCTGTCGTCGGTGGCCGCCGCCGGGCGGATGCTGTTCGCGTTCAGCCGCGACGACGGTCTGCCCGGCTCAAGCTGGCTGAAGAAGGTCTCGCATCGCTACCGGACGCCGGCCAACTCGCTGACCGCGATCGTCGTCGTCGCCTGGCTGTTCTCGGTCGCGGCTGGCATCGTCGGTGGCGGCACCGCCATCGTGATCGTGACCGCGATCAGCACGATCTTCCTGTATGCGGCCTATGGCGCGGTGATCTACCTCGGTGCAACGACCAGCGAGTGGCGCGACCATCGCGTCTGGAGCCTGGGTCGCTGGTCGAAGGTGGTCGCCTGGCTGGCGGTGTTCTGGATCGTCGTCCTGATGATCCTGTTCAGCTGGCCGACGTCGGGCAACATCTCGTTCCCGTTCATGATCGCGACCGTCGTGTTCCTCGTCGTCTACTACTTCGGCTGGGCCCGGGCCCGGTTCCAGGGACCACGTGTCCAGGGTGCGGAGGCCGAGCTGACCGAGCTCGAGCGCGAGTTCGACCAGGCGGCCGGCAAGGTCGCCGGGACCACCACCACCTAGTCGCGAAGCGCCTCTCCGTCCAGCGCAATCCCCTCCCGCGGGGCGGCGCATGGACTCGTAGCATCGGAGGGTCTGCCGGTCCGCCGGTCGGCCCTTCGGTCTCTTTCAGCAGCGCTCCCCGAGCGAGGAGTCGATCATGAGCAGCGACAGCCACGGCCACGCCAAGCATCCCCGGCGGGAGGAGCTCGAGGGGATGATCCGCGATGGGCGGATCGACACCTTGATCGTCGCCTTCACCGACATGCAAGGTCGGCTGATGGGCAAGCGCGTCCAGGGCCAGGCCTTCCTTGACGGGGTGATCGACCACGGTGCCCACTTCTGCACCTACCTCCTGGGCACGGACATGGAGATGAACACCCCCGAGGGCTTCCGCCTGATGAACTGGGAGACCGGCTACGGCGACTGGATCGCCGACCCGGTCTGGGACAGCCTGCGGGTGCTGCCCTGGCTGGAGAACACGGCCATCGTCCTGTCGGACACGGTCGATGGCGACGACCGCGAGGAGATCCCCGTCTCACCGCGGACGATCCTCAAGCGCCAGATCGCGGCGGCTGCCTCCCTGGGCTACGTGGTCAAGGCTGGCTCGGAGTTCGAGTACTACGTCCTCCGCGACAGCTGGGACGAGATGGCTCGCAAGGGGTTCGCTCCGCCAGACCGGTTCGGCTCGTACAACGAGGACTATCACCTCCTCCAGGCGACCAAGGCCGAGCCCCTCCATCGGCTCCTGCGCAACCAGATGACCGAGGCCCGGATCCCAATCGAATTCAGCAAGGGCGAAGCTGCCCCCGGCCAGCACGAGGTCAACATCCGCTACGACGAGGTCCTCGAGTCGGCCGACCGGAGCGTCCTGTTCAAGCACGGCGCCAAGGAGATCGCCTACCTCAATGGCTGGGGCATCACCTTCATGGCCAAGCCGGACCACACCTGGACCGGCTCGTCGGGGCACCTTCACATGAGCCTCTGGAACGAGGACGGGTCGAGCTCCCTGACCCACGATCCCAAGTCGAAGGCACCCTACGGGATGTCGCGCACGATGAGTTACTTCATGGGCGGGATGATGCACCTGGCTCGCGAGCTGGCGATCTTCTTCGCGCCGAACGTCAACTCGTACAAGCGCTTCGCGGTGGCCTCCTGGGCGCCCGTCAACGTGGTCTGGGGCCGGGACAACCGGACGACCGGCTTCCGGGTCGTCGGCGATGGCCCCGGCCTCCACGTCGAATGTCGGTTCCCGGGCGGGGACATGAACGCCTACCTGACCTACGCGGCGTTCGTGGGCGCCGGCCTGTATGGGATCCGCCACAAGATCGCGCCGCCCCCCGAGTACAAAGGCAACGGCTACCTGGCCACCGACTGCGATCGGATGCCGCGAGCGCTGTGGGAGGCGATCCAGGTCCTCGAGCGATCCGAGGCCGCGCTTGAGATCTTCGGCGAGGACGTCGTGGCTCACTACCTCAACGCGGCCAGGGTCGAGCAGGAGACCTACGACGCGGTCGTCCATCCGTGGGATCGCGAGCGTTACCTGGAACGCTCCTGACCGACGGCCGAACGAGGCCCGCCGCAGCCTGTAGGCTTGCCCGACCGTTGCGGCGCACCAGCGAGGGACACCAGGACCGATGCGACTGCAGGACAAGGTTGCGATCATCACCGGGGCCGGGGGCGGGATGGGTCGTACGGCGGCGCTCATGTTCGCGGAGCATGGCGCCAGGGTCGTGGCCGCCGAGTTCAGCGCGGCCGCGGGTGAGGAGACCGTGCGCCTCGTCCGCGACGCCGGCGGCGAGGCCTCGTTCATCAAGGTCGACGTGTCACGCGAAGGCGACGCGAAGGCGATGGTGGACCATGCCGTGGCGACCTACGGCCGGGTCGACGTCCTGTACAACAACGCCGGGATCATGCCCGAGGCCGACCACTCGGTGATCGATACCGAGGTCGACGTCTGGGACCAGGTGATGGCGGTCAACGTCCGCGGGGTCTTCCTCGGCTGCAAGTTCGCCATCCCCCAGATGGTCGACCAGGGCAGCGGCTCCATCATCAACATCGCCAGCTTCGTCGCCCTCGTCGGCTGCTCCGTCCCGCAGGACGCATACACCGCGTCCAAGGGGGCCCTCCTGTCGCTGACCCGAAGCCTCGCGGTCCAGTTCGGTCCGAAGGGCGTGCGGACCAACGCGATCTGTCCCGGTCCGGTCGAGACGCCGCTGCTGATGGAGTGGCTGGTCAAGGACGAGGAGGCCAAGCGGCTCCGGCTCGCCCGCAACCCCACCGGTCGATTCGGCAAGCCCGAGGAGATCGTCCACATGGCCGTCTACCTGGCCTCGGACGAATCGCGCTGGACGAACGGGGCCCAGCTGGTCGTCGACGGCGGCATCACCGTCAACTACTTCTAGGGTGCGGCCGTGACTGACCTGGGCATCGGGATCGATATCGGCGGCAGCGGCATCAAGGCCGGTGCGGTCGACCTCGCGACTGGCACCCTTCGCGGCGAGCGGCTGCGAGTCGCCACGCCCAACCCCTCGACGCCCGGGGCGGTCGTGGCCTCGACCGCCCGCATGGTGCGCCGGATCGTCCGCGCCGTGCCCGAGGCGGGCGATCGGCTCGCCGTGCCGATCGGGGTCGGCGTCCCGTCGGTCGTCATCGACGGCGTGACCCGCTCGGCGGCCAACATCGACCCGGGCTGGATCGACTTCCCGGCCGCCATCGAGTACCGGCGAGCGTTGACCCACGAGGTTACGGTGATCAATGACGCCGATGCTGCGGGGGTCGCGGAGATGCGCTTCGGCGCCGGGCGCGGGCAGCGCGGGACGGTCTTCGTGCTGACCCTCGGCACCGGACTCGGGTCGGCACTGTTCGTGGACGGCGTGCTGGTCCCGAACACCGAGCTCGGCCACATGGAGATCCGCGGACGCGATGCCGAGCGTCGCTCTGCCGCGGCGGCCCGGGTCCGGCGGGGACTGTCCTGGAAGGCGTGGGCGGCCGACCTCGACGAGCACCTGATCGCCATCGATCGCCTGTTCAGCCCTCGGTTATTCATCTTGGGCGGCGGCGTCAGCAAGAACCCCGACAAGTTCATCCCGTTCCTGACTGTCCGCGTTCCGGTGGTACCTGCCCAATTGCGCAATGACGCCGGCACGATCGGGGCGGCGATGTTCGCGGCCGAGCGGGCGGCGGGCAGCACCGCTGGCGAGATCGCACCCGGCGCTGAGGCCGTCGGGGCCAAGAGCGCCCCGGCAGAGCCCGCATGACCGAGCCCGTCGTCGAGACGGTCGAAGTCGCCGCAAGCCCCGAGGAGATCTGGGGGATCCTCGACGACCCCGTTGCGCTCGGACGGATCCTGCCCGGCTGCGAGTCGATCGTCCGACAGGCGCCTGATCGCTTCAGCGCAGTCGTGGCCTCGAAGGTCAAGTTCATGACGGTCCGCTCGGACGTCACGGCGACGATTCAGGAGGCCGATCCGCCTCGTCACCTGCGGCTCGTCCTCGAGGGTCGGCCGCGCGGGCTCGGCGGCTCGTTTCGCCTCGACGTTCCGTTCGACATCGTGCCGCTCGGTCAAAACCGCTCGAGCGTCGCTTACTCGGTCGCGCTCGAGCTCGGCGGGAGCCTGAAGGGCTTCGGTGGCCCGACACTCACGCAGGCCTTGGGCCACCAGATCGGCGAGCTGGTCCAGAACATCGAGAAGGAGCTGCCTCGGAGCCGCTCCACGGATCCGGCGGACCGCTGACCGCGATTCGCTCGACGGTCCGCCCGCGGGCGAGGGTCCGCGGCCAGTCATCAGCGAACGGTCGACGCCCCGACCCGGCGTATCATCGGAGCCTTCCACCTCATGATCGGGCGATCCGCCCATCCCAACCGAGGTCCCCGACCGATGACCACCGAGCCGCAGACCGCTCCAGCGCTGATCGCCGCCAAGATGGTCATCGGCGGCCAGTCCGTTGACGCCGCCGATGGCCAGACCTTCGAAGTCCTCGACCCCTCGACCGGCCGGGTGATGGCCACCGCCCCGCTCGGCGGCAAGGAGGACGTCGATCGCGCCGTGGAGGCCGCCCGGCGGGCGTTCGACGACCCGAAGGGCTGGTCGACCTGGTCGGCCAGCAAGCGCGGCCGCACCCTGGCCAAGTTCTCGGCGCTGCTCAAGGCCAACCTCGAGGACCTCGCCCGGCTCGATAGCCGTAACGTGGGCAAGCCGATCACCGGGGCGCGCGGCGAGGCGCTCGGAGCCAGCCTCGTGTTCGAGTACTACGCCGGCGCCGCAAACAAGGTCTTCGGGGAGACGATCCCGGTCAGCAAGCCTGGGCTCGACTTCACCCTGCGCGAGCCGATCGGGGTGGTCGGCCTGATCGTGCCCTGGAACTTCCCGATACTGATGGCCAGTTGGAAGCTCGGACCGGCCCTCGCCGCCGGCAACACGTGCATCCTCAAGCCGGCCAGCTGGACCCCGCTCAGCGCGATCCGGCTCGGCGAGCTCGCCCTCGAGGCGGGCTTTCCGGCGGGCGTGGTCAACGTGGTAACCGGCCCCGGCGGGATCGCCGGAGCCGCGATCGCCGCCCATCCCGGGATCGGCAAGATCGCGTTCACCGGCGAGACGACCACCGGCCAGGAGATCATGCGCCTGGCCGCCAACAACGTGAAGAAGATCAGCCTGGAGCTCGGCGGCAAGAGTCCCAACATCGTCTTCGCCGACGCGGACCTCGACAAGTTCGCCCGTGAGTCGCCCTACTCGGTCTTCGACAACTGCGGCCAGGACTGCTGCGCCCGGAGCCGGATCTTCGTGGAGCGGGCGGTCCACGACCAGGTCGTCGAGCTGTTCGTCGAGGCCACCCGCAAGGTCGTCGTCGGCGATCCGGCGCAGGACGCGACCGAGGTCGGGCCGATGGTCCACCCTCGCCAGCGCGATCGGGTCCTGGACTACATCGGCATCGGCCAGGCGGAGGGTGCCGAGCTGCTGGTCGGTGGCGGTGCCCCCGAGGACGCGGCCCTGGCCGACGGTATGTACGTCCTGCCGACCGTCTTCGCCGGCGTCTCCAACGACATGCGGATCGCGCGCGAGGAGATCTTCGGACCGGTCGTCTCGATCACCGCGTTCGACACCGAGGAGGAGGCTCTTCGGCTGGCCAATGCGACGCCCTACGGCCTGTCCGGGTCGATCTGGAGCCGGGACATCGGCCGGGCCCTGCGCACGGCCAAGGGCCTCCAGGCCGGCGTGCTGAGCGTCAACTCGAACAGCTCGGTCCATACCGAGGCCCCGTTCGGCGGCTACAAGATGTCAGGTATCGGGCGCGAGCTCGGGATGCACGCCATCGAGCTATACACCGAGACGAAGAACGTGTTCGTCGACCTTGACTGACCAGGCGGGACAGGACGGGCGGGGGATAGGCGACAGGACGAACGGCTCGGCACACTGACGGCCATGGATACCGATCTGAACGGCGCACCGGAGCCCGGCATGGCCGAACGCGCCTCGACGACGCCGGAAGACACTTCGACGATCCCCGAGCCGGAGCCGCCCACCGCGAAATCGCGCGGCGCCGGGCGACCGATCTCGATCACCGCCCTCGCCGGGATCCTGCTCGTCGGTGGCGGCGCCATCGAGGGCTACGCCATCGCCCTGACCGGCGACGAGGTCGGTCGTCAGTACTCCCTGCTGTGGGCGCTTCTCGGGGCGGGCCTCGTGGTCACAGCCTGGGCGCTCCGCGGGCGGCGCTGGTGGGGTGCCGCAGCCGCGATCGCGGTCTCGGTCGTCGGCCTGTTCGCGGGGATGTACGGCGTGTACGGGATCCTGGTCCTGACCGGCGCCGGGTCCGACGATCGAGCCAACTGGGGGACGACCGTCGGGCTGATCGCCGTCGGGGCGGCCTCGATCGCCATCATCGGCCTGCTCTCGAGCGCGTGGATCTGGCTGACGACCACCTCGGCGAGTCGATCCGCTGCGGTCGGCTCACAGCCGGCCTGATCGGGTATCAGCCCTGCCAGCGTCGCCAGGCTGGCGGCGCGCCGGGTGCCAGGTCCGGATGGCGCAGCGCCAACCAGTCGACGAGGGCGTAGTACGTCGTCTTGAAGCCGACGCCGTCCCAGGGGATGGCCGCCGGGGCGAACGCCTGGATCTCGGTCGCCTCGACCGTCGGCCGGGCCGCGCCGCCCACGACCCGGGCCTCGAAGACGACCACCACCACGACCGCCTCGAGGCGCGAGTAGAGCCCGACGATCGGTCCCGGCTCGACCGCCAACCCGGTCTCCTCCAGCGTCTCGCGCACGGCGGCCTCGTGGACCGTCTCGTCGACCTCGAGGAAGCCGCCCGGCTGGGCCCATGCCCCGATCGCCGGCTCGATGCCGCGCCGGATCAGGACGATCTCGCCCGCGTCGGTGATGGGCAGCGTGGTCGCCACGAGACGCGGATTGACGTAGGCGATGTGGCCGCAACCCGGGCACGCCAGCCGGTGCCGGAGCTCGCCGTCCTGGGGCCCGTAGACGAGCGTCGCGCCGCACCGCGAGCAATGGTTCAGGGTGACGCCCACCCAAGCCGGGACGCCACCGCCCGACGGGATGTCCGTCGAACGGCCGTCGCGACCGCGCCCCGATGGCTGATCGGCGAGACCGCGCTGGGTCGGGCTCATGCGCTCAGGACGAGCCAGGTGACCCCGACGAGGACCGCCAGGAGAGCCACGGTGAGGGCGAACCAGGCCAGCCGAAATGCCCCGCGGCCCGGGTCCACCGGCATCCAGGCCCATGCGGAGCGCCAGATCCGGAGGGCGGCATCGGCGGTGGTCAGCAGGAGTAACGGCGCCCCGATGAGGACGCACAGCTTGACCAGCGGGCTGCCCAGCGGAGCACCGAGCTCGAGAACGCTGATCGCGATCGTGCCGCACACCAGGCCCACCACCGACAGGGTGATGTAGTGACGCTGGAGGGGCGTCGGCGAGAGCTCCGGCACGGATCTGGGTGGAAGACCCTGGAGGCTGGGCGGGAGCGTCGGCCTGAGCGTCGACTTGAGCTTGGGCTCGCGGGGGGCCTGGCGATCGAGCACGGGCATCCCGGGCTCGTATCTCGGGTCGTCCATGGACGCATCGTAGCCCGACCGGTTCGGTAGCATCCGCGAATGGACCGCTGGTTCGCCCTGTATCGCACCTCGTCCTGGACCCTGGCGGCCGGCGCGCTCATCGTGGCCAACATGGTCCCCCTCGTCGGCGTGCTGTTCTTCGGCTGGAACGTCTGGACGATCCTCATCGTGTACTGGCTGGAGAACGGCGTGGTCGGCGCCATCAATGTGCTCAAGATGGGCCGGGCGTCGGGGCCGTTCCTGGCGGGCGGGGTGTCGACGACGCTGAACGGACGATCCGTCGTCGACGCCTCGAAAGCGGCCCTCATCCCGTTCTTCGTCCTGCATTACGGGATCTTCTGGACAGTCCACGGGGTATTCGTGCTCACCCTGCCGCTGTTCGCCACGCTCGGGTCCGGCGGGGGTGGTCCCGGGCCGCTGCCCTCGGTCTGGACGATCCTCCTGGCGATCGTCGCCCTGATCGTGAGCCACGGCCTGTCCTACCGGCTCAACTACATCGGTCGGGGTGAGTACCTTCAGACCTCGGCGGCGAAGCAGATGTTCGCGCCCTACGGCCGCCTGGTGGTCCTCCACATCACGATCATCGTCGGCGCCCTGGCGATCGGGCTCACGGGGGCGCCCGCCGCCGCGATCGTCGTGCTCATCGTGCTCAAGACGGTCCTCGACCTCGGCCTCCACTTCGCCGAGCGCCGGCGAGCCGAGCCCAGCCCCGCCGCCTGACGGGGCGTCGGCCCCCGAATCGATCCGCTACGCCCGGTTCGACTCGTCGTCGAGGACGGCCTGGGTCTGGGCGGCGCGGTAGGCGCGCACCCGCTCCGCCAGCGCGGGATCCGACAGCGCCAGGATCTCGGCCGCGAGCAGGGCCGCGTTCTCGGCATTTCCGATGGCCACCGTCGCGACGGGCACGCCGCGCGGCATCTGGACGATCGACAGGAGCGAGTCGAGGCCACCCAGGTGCTGCGTCGGGATCGGCACGCCGATGACCGGCAGGATCGTCTTGGCGGCCAGCATCCCCGGCAGGTGGGCCGCCCCACCGGCCCCGGCGATGATCACCCCGATCCCCCGCCCCGGTGCTTCCTCCGCGTAGCGATAGAGCAGGTCCGGCGTTCGGTGGGCCGACACCACCCTGAGCTCATTGGCGATGTTCAGCTCGGTCAGCAGCGCGGCGGCCTTCTCGAGGACCGGGAAGTCCGAGCGACTCCCGCCGACGACACCGACCAGGACGCCCCCAGCCGCTGCGCCCACTACTGCCCCTGGGCCCTGGTGAAGCCGTCCACGCCGTCGAAAACGTGGAGCTTCTCGACGTGGGTCCAGCCGGGGTGCCGGGCGGCGACCCGGGCCTGGAGCTCGAGCAGCTCGGCGTCCACCGCCATGGCCCCGTCGACGGTCACGAACCTCGCCCTGAGCAGCCCTACGCCGTCCGTCTTCAGGCCGACCGACGGATACACCTTGGTGCCGCGACTGTCGACGAACTCGAGGCGGAAGGCCTCGCCGGACAGTCGCTCGAGCTCGGGCCCGATGACCTCCGGCGGGACCCAGGTCGCGAGGAAGATGTCGAGCCCGACTGCCCGGCGATCGATCCGCTCGTAGCGTTCCGGGGAGTACGACCAGGCCGGCATTGGCGTCGGCGGATCGGCGGGTGGACGCCCTCGCCGCGGCGCATGGGCGACCGGTCGCTTGCCGAGATTGGCGATGACGGCGTCGGTGTAACCCGTGGTCGACGTCGCCGTGTCGACGTCGCCGCCGGACTGACGGACGAGGTCCTGGGTCATCGCCCGGCCTTCCTCGAGCGTGCGCAGGACAGCGTCCTCGATCCGGTCGGCCGCCTTCGCCTCGCCAAGATGGCGGAGCATCATCACCGCACTCAGGATGAGCGCGGTCGGGTTGATGACGTCCTTGCCTGCGTACTTCGGAGCCGATCCGTGGACCGCCTCGAAAATCGCGACCGTGTCGCCATAGTTCCCGGACGAGGCAAAGCCCAGCCCGCCCACGAGGCCGGAGGCGAGGTCGCTGATGATGTCGCCGTTGAGGTTGGTCGTGACCACGATGTCGAACTGGGCCGGGTCCTTGGCCAGCTGGTGGGCGACGTTGTCGATGATCAGGTGCTCGGCGACGATCTCCGGATACTCCTGGCTGACTTCCTCGAAGACCGTCTTGAACAGGCCCTCGGTCAACTTCATGATGTTGGCCTTGGTGGCACAGGTGACCTTCGCGCGCCCTTCGCGGCGGGCAAGCTCGAAGGCGTAGCGGATCACCTTCTCGGAGCCCTTCCGGCTGATCACCTTGAGGCACTGGGCGACATCGGGCGTGAGCATGTGCTCGATCCCGGCGTACACGTCCTCGACGTTCTCCCGGACGACCACCAGGTCGATCCCCTCGCCGGCGTAGCGGGTCGGCACCCCCGGCAGCTCGCGAGCCGGCCGGACGTTGGCGTACGTCTCGAACAGCTTGCGCAGGGTCACGTTGGCGCTCTTCTCGCCGAAGCCGACCGGGGTCTCCAGGGGGCCCTTAAGGACGACGCCGGTGCGCTCGATCGACCGGCGAGTCTCCGGGGGAACGCCGCTCGTGTCGCCCCGCTTGAACACCTCGGCGCCGGCCTCGGCTTCCTCCCACTCGATCGGGACGCCGTCGGCCGCGATGATCCGGATGGCCGAGCGGACGACTTCCGGGCCGACCCCGTCGCCGGGGATGACGGTCACGCGGTGCGGCTGGGGCATCGATGGGATCCTCCGGTGCGACGATCGGGGCGCGGGGCGATTCTAGTGGCTCGCCGGGCAGCGCCGTACCCGGTGGCGGCCGGCTCCTAGGCCCAGCGCAGCTGGTTCAGGGCGGCCCGCGCCCGGGCGAGCGCCTCGTCCGGGGTCGCCGCGCCGGCGACCGTCAGGTGACCCATCTTGCGACGCTCGAAGACCTGGCGCTTGTCGTATACGTGGAGATGGACGAGCGGGTCGGCCATGGCGGATTCGGGGCCCACCAGGAGGGCCTCGCGGGCCGGGCCGCTGCCGAGCAGATTGACCGTGGCCGTCGGGCCGTGCGCCTCGGCCGAACCGAGGGGCAGGCCGCAGATGGCCCGGATGTGCTGCTCGAACTGGCTCGTCGCGGCGCCCTCGATCGTCCAGTGGCCGCTGTTGTGGACCCGCGGTGCGAGCTCGTTCACCACGATCGAGCCATCGCGCAGGAGGAACAGCTCGACGGTCAGCGTGCCGACAACGTCGAGCTCCATGGCGATCCGGATCGCAAGCTCGGTCGCCTCGTGGGCCACCGCCCCGAGGACGGGCGCCGGGGCGGGCGCCACCGACTCGACCAGGATGCCCCGGTCGTGGCGGTTCGCCGACGGCGGGAACGTGACCGCGCGACCCGCCAGGTCGCGGCTGACCACCACCGAGAACTCGCCGGCGAAATCGAGCTCGGACTCGAGCAGCAGCCCGAACCGCTCCGCGACGTTGGCGAGCTCCGTCCACGCGGACTCGAGGCCGTGGGGGCCATCGGGATCGGCGATGCGGACCTGGCTCCGGCCGTCGTAGCCGCCGAGGCCGGCCTTGAGCCGGAGCGGGAACCCGAGGGCACGAGCACCCGCCTCGAGGTCGGACCGGCTGCGGACCTCGCGCCACGGTGCCGTCGGGGCGTCGATCGACTCCAGGAAGCGCCGCTCGGCCAGGCGATGCTGGGTCGTCCTGAGGGCGAAGCCGCCGGGCCGGACCGGCAGCCGCTCCTCGACGGCATCGACGACGGCCGCCGAGACATGCTCGAGCTCATAGGTCACGACGGCGCAGTCGCGAGCCAGCTCGATGGCCGCCTCGATGTCGTCGTAGGGCGCCTGGACCTGGCGATCGGCGATCGACCGGGCGGGGCAATCGGGGTCCGGATCGAGGATCGCCACCCGGTAGCCCAGGGCCCGGGCGGCGGATCCCAGCATCCGGCCGAGCTGGCCGCCGCCGAGGATCCCGATCGTCGCCCCTACCGCGATCGGTGGCTCGGCCGCGGCGTGATCGCCGAGGACGCGTCGGATGAACGCGGTCTTGGCCATCGAGTAGCGCAGGCCGCTGGTGATCCCGGCGTCGACGATCTCGTTCTTCAGCGCCGCGTACGCCCCGGCCAGGGTCGGGTCGGCCCGGAGCGCGTCGCGGAAGACCAGGTGGCGCGACCACTCGGCCGGATCGGCGATCACGTGGAGATGGATCTGGCGGCTCAGCTCGTCGCCGTCGCCCGGTGCCAGCCCGCCGAGGACCAGCGGGCGGGTCGCGGGGAACGGGTTGGGGTTGTCCTGCGGCTGGAAGCCAAGCTCGAGCAGCAGCTCCGCGATCGCCGAGACCTCGGCGGGACTCGAGGGATGGACCCCCAGGTCCACCGCGCCCTTGCCGGGCAGGCCCGGCACCGCGGTACTGCCGAAATGCTCGACGACCAGGCCCGGCGATCGCTCGGCGACGAGCCGGGCGACCCGACGAGCCACCGCGTCCGTGCCCGGATCAGGCGGTCGGACGGCCAGCGGGACGCGCGGGTACGGGCCGATCGGCGGCTCGGGCACGTGGTGGAGTGTATCCTCGGCAGACCATGCGCAGACTCATTGGGCGACGCCTCCTCGAGGTGGACGTCGGCTAACTCGCCGAGCTGATCGCCCGCTTCGAGCGGGTCCATGTCGACGTCGGCACCGGAGACGGCCGGGCGGTCCTCGCCGCCGCCGCCCGGGAGCCGACGACCCTGCTCGTCGGGCTCGACGCCGTCGCGGACCGGATGGCTGAGGCTTCGCGCCGAGCCGCAGGCCCGGTGTCCCGGGACGGTCGTTCGAACGCCCTCTTCATCGTCGCCGGCGTCGAGGCCCCGCCGGTCGAGCTGGTCGGCCTGGCCGAGCTCGTGACGGTCCGGTTCCCATGGGGTTCGCTGCTCCGGGGACTGCTGGGTCTCGACCCGCGGGCGATGGCCGGCCTGTCGTCGCTCGTCGCCCGTGATGGATCGCTCGAGGCGCTCGTCTCGATCGAGACGCGTGACGGGCTTCGCGACGAGCACTCCGCGCTGACGGACGGTCGGCTCGCGGCGTCATGGTCCCAGTTCGGCTTCAAGCTGGATGAGATCCGAGCGGCCCGGCCGTCGGAGGTCGCCGCCTCGGGCTCGTCGTGGGCCCGCCGGCTCGGCGCGACATCGACCGACCGCCGCCGGGTGATGCGTCTTCGCCTCTCCCGACTCCCGTAGGATGGCCCGATGACCGAACGCGAACCCTCGACGGCCGAGTAGCCAGCACGGATGTCCGTCGGCGCAATGCTCCCGGACCGGCCACCGTTCGTCCTGCGGGCGAGGGTGCTGACGCCCCTGGCCGCGGGCGGCACGTGCTACTTGCCAGACGGCGCGATCGAGGTCGATGCGTCCGGTCGGCTGGCCGCGATCAGCTCGTTCTCGGACCGCGCGACGGGAGGCGGGAAGATCGCGGTCGATCTCCGGCCGCTCGTCCTGATGCCCGGTCTCGTCGACCTGCACCTGCACCTGCCCCAGCTCCCGAACGCCGGCGTCGGCGCGGGCCTGGACCTGCTGACCTGGCTCGACCGCTACATCTTCCCGCTCGAGCGCGAGTTCGACGCCGACGCGGCCGAGCGCCTCGCCCCGGCCGCCTTCCGGGCGATGGCCGCTGCCGGCACGACGACGGGACTGATGTACGGCGCGGTCTTCGAGCCGAGCCTGGACGCCGCCTTCCAGGCGGCTGAAGCGCATGGGATCCGGGCGATCATCGGCAAGGTGATGATGGATCGGCTGACGTATGACGAACGCCTGCCTGCCGATCGGATCCTGGAGACGAGCCTGCGCCAGTCGGCCGACCTGTGCGCCCGCTGGCACGGCCGGGACGACGGCCGCCTACTGTACGCATTCACGCCCCGCTTCGCGGTGTCGTGCAGTCCCGAGATGCTCCGCGAGTCGGCCCTCCTCGCCCGCCAGACCGGAGCGTACTGGCAGACCCACCTGGCCGAGGATCGCAACGAGCTGCGCGAGGTCGCCCGGCTCTTCCCCGAGGCGATCGATTACCTGGATGTCTACGATCGGGCGGGCGGCCTCGGGCCGCGGACGGTCCTGGCCCACGCGATCCACCTGTCGGCTCGTGAGGTGACCCGGATCGCCGAGACCGACACGGCGCTCGCTCATTGCCCGGCGTCCAACTTGTTCCTGGCGTCAGGAGCGATGCCCCTGGCCCGCTACCGGGCCGCAGGGATCAGGGTGGGACTCGGCTCGGACGTCGCGGCCGGTCCGGAGCTGTCGATCCTGGCCAACATGCGCGCCGGCGCGTACACCCAGAGCGGGCTGCGAGTGCTCGAAGGGGGCGACGGCGGGTCCGTGGTCCTGGGGCCGCTGGATTGGCTCCGCCTGGGCACCTACGAGGGGGCGCGGGCGCTGGGACTAGAGGACCGGATCGGCTCGCTCGAGGTCGGCAAGGAAGCCGACCTGATCGCCGTGGATCCGCGCTTCACCGCTCCGGTCCCGGGCATCGATGCGGACAATCCCGACGAGATCATGTCCCGGCTCGTCTTCCGGCCCCACCCGTCGATGGTGCGGGGCGCCTGGGTCCGCGGCCGCCGCCTCGACGGCCCGCCCGGTCTCGCGGAACCTCCTCCGTGAGTCGCCGGCTGAGCTCCGACCAGATCGACGTCCTCATCGAGGGAGGCACCGTCGTGGACGGGACGGGCAACGCGGGGTTCGCGGGGGCCGTCGCCATCGCGGACGACACGCTGCGGATCCTCAGCGGCGCAGCGGCAGCCCCGGGCGCCCTCGCCGCCCTCTCCGTCGGGCGCCGGATCGACGCGACCGGGCATGTCGTCGCGCCGGGGTTCATCGACCTGCATAGTCATGGCGGTCTGACGATCCTGGCCGAGCCGCGCCACGAGCCGAAGGTGCGCCAGGGCGTGACGACCGAGGTCATCGGCGTCGACGGCAACTCCTATGCCCCGTTCCGGACCCAACATGACCTCGACGACTTCCTGACCCTCAACGCCGGTCTCGACGGCCGGCCGGACATCGCCTACGACTGGCGCACCGTGGCCGAGTACCTCGCCCGGTACGACCGAAAGATCGCGGTCAACATCGCCTATCTGATCGGCAATTCGGCGCTGAGGATCGCCGCCGTCGGCTGGGCCGAGGTCGAGGCAGCATCCGGCCAGATGGCCGACCAGCGGGCGCTCCTGCGCGAAGGCATGGAGGAGGGCGCCTTCGGCCTGTCGACCGGGCTCGACTATCCCCCCGGCGCATACGCCTCGACCGGCGAGCTGGCCGACCTCCTCGAAGAGGCGACGAAGCTCGGGGGGTTCTATCACACGCACGTGCGCTATCCGCTCGGCGACGGCTTCCTCGACCCGTTCCGCGAGGCGATCGAGATCGGGCGACGCGGCTGCGGCCCGGTCCACATCACCCACTTCTACCATCGTGCGACGTTCCCGGGCACGCCGCAGGACATGCTCGAGCTGGTCGACGCCGCCCGGGCCGAGGGGCTCGATGTCAGCTTCGACCTATACCCCTACGAGTGGGCCAGCACCCGGCTCCTGATCATGCTCCCGACGTGGATCCAGGCCGGTGGCGTGGCAGCGCTGAAGGAACGACTCGCCGATCGTGCGGCCCGGGCCCGGATCCGCACGGAGCTGGCGGCGCGCGGCCGGCTGTTCGCCGGCGTCGATGCCTGGGCGGACCTGCGGCTAGGTCATTTCGCCCGCCCCGAGCACCAGCGCTGGGAAGGCCGAACGCTGGCGGAGTACCTCGCCGAGACCGGCCTCGATCCCGTCGACGGGATCTGCGAGCTGCTGCTTTCGGAGGACCTCCGGGTCAACCAGGTCTCGCCCGGACCCCACCGGGCGGGGATCCCGCCGTTCCTCGTCCATGATCAAGCGATGATCGGCACGGACAGCGTGTTCATCGGGGCCAAGCCGTCGCCCCGGACCTACGGCTCGTTCCCGCGCGTTCTCGGTGAATTCGTCCGCGAGGACCGGCTGCTGAGCCTCGAGGCAGCCGTCCGCAAGATGACCGGTGCGCCCGCGGCACGCCTCGGCCTGGCCGATCGCGGCCGCCTGGCGGACGGCCTGAAGGCCGACGTCGTCGTATTCGATCCGGTGCGCGTCCGGTCACTCGCGACCTACGAGGACCCGCGCCAGTTCCCCGCCGGAATCCCCTACGTGATCGTCAACGGCGAGCTCGTGATCGACGTGGGCGAGCACACAGGCGCGCTCCCCGGCAGGGCGCTCCGTCGCGGCCGCTCCGTATGACACCGGGAACCGGTCCGCACCGGCCGGTGTACTTGGGTCGATCGGGCTGTCACGCCCGACGGACCCGGAGGAACGACCGATGACTCGCCGAATCGCCGCACTCCCGCTCGCCGTGGCCGCCGCACTGCTGCTGGTCTCGACCGCGTTGGCAGGCGGGTGGGCGACCGCCACGCTCGACTCAGGCACGAACGGGCCACGCGCCGGCACGCCAACGACCATCGGCTTCCTTGTCCTCCAGCATGGCGTGACGCCGAACAGCTCACTAGCGGTGGTCGTCCACGCCTCGAATGCCAGCGGCGGATCGACCTCGGCCAACGCGACGGCACAGGGCGCCAAGGGCCACTATGTCGCGACGCTGACCTTCCCGACCGAGGGCGCCTGGACGATCACCTGGACGTCCGAGCTCGACATGGGCGAATCGAGCGCCCAGCTGACGGTCGTCGCCGCGGCCCCCGCTCCGGCCTCCACGCCGGCGCCGGTGCCCGCAGCCGCCTCGGTCGATGTGGTCGCGGTGCTGCTCGTGGGCCTCGTTCTCGCCGTTGCCGTCGCGGGTGGCATCGTCGGACTCCGAAGGCGCCGAGGTCGCGCATCGGCGCCCAGCATGGGCTAGCCAGCGTGGGCACCACCGGCGCTTGACGGCGCGCCGTCCAAGGCCTGACGCTGGCACGGATGCGCGCCGCCACTCTGCCCGGCCTCGAACGATCGATCTCGCGGATCGTCCTCGGGATGTCGGCCGCCGCCGAAGACCTGCCGGCCCTCTACGACCGCTTCGTCGAGCTCGGCGGGAATGCGTTCGAGACGGCTCGCTTCTATCCAGCCGAGCCGGTCCTCGGCGCGTGGTTGGCCGGTCGGGCGGACCGCGACGCGATGGTGGTCGTGGGCAAGGGCGCCCATCCCGCGTACCAGGATGGTCCGCCCCGGGTCACGCCCGCGGACATCGCCGCGGACCTGGCGACCAGCCTCGAGACGCTCGGGACCGACCGCATCGACCTGTACGTGCTCCATCGGGATGATCCTGCGGTCCCGGTCGGCGAGATCATGGCCGCGCTGTCCGAGCATCGCGCCGCAGGGCGCATCGGAGCCACGGCCGGCTCGAACTGGTCGACCGATCGGCTGGCGGACGCCAACGCGTGGGCGTCCGAGCACGGCCTGCCGCCGTTCGATGCGTCCAGCCCGAACCTCTCGCTCGCGGTCCCCACCCGGCCGCCGTGGCAGGGTTGCCTCACCGCAGGCGACCCTGTTTCCCTGGCGTGGTACGAGCGCACGCAGCTCCCCGTGTTCGGCTGGGCGTCGCTCGCTCGCGGTTACTTTTCGGCCGAGCCGGTCGACCTCGCGCCGATCAGGCGCCACGGGATGATCCCGATGGACCAGGACGTCGACGCCGCCTCGGCCTTCGACTCGCCGGCAAACCGGGAGCGCCGGGACCGGGCTCGGACCCTGGCCGAGGAGCTGGGGGTCACCGCCAACCAGGTCGCCCTGGCGTGGGTCCTCGGCCAACCGTTCCCGACCTGGGCAGTCATCGGCGCTCGAACGACCGCCGAGCTCGAGGAGAGCGCCGCGGCGGCCGATCTCGAGTTGAGCCCCGACCAGGTTCGCTGGCTCGCGACCGGCAGCGTCGGCTGACCACATGACGATCGAGACCCCGCCCGGTCGTGGGCGCTCCAGGCCGAAGACCAGCGCACCGGCGCCGGTGGTCGTGCCGCCGGGCACCCAGACCCCCGGCCTGGCACGCCGGACCGCGCCTCTCCGCCGCGAGGGCCCGGCCAAGCTGACGGGCACGGCGCTGTACGCGGATGACCTCGTCTTTCCCGGCGCCTGGTACGGCGCCACGATCCGCTCGAGCGAGCCCCACGCCCGCCTGCTCGGGATCGAGCTGGACCCCGGCTTCGACTGGACCAGGGTCACCGTCGTCACCGCCGCCGACATCCCCGGCGACAACGTGGTCAGCCTCATCCGCGACGACCAGCCGATCCTCGTCCCGGTCGGGGGCGAGATCCGCCACCAGGCCGAGCCCGTCGTCCTCCTCGCCGCGGCCGATCGAGAGACGCTCCGCGAGGCCAGGAAGCGTGTCAGCCTGCGGACGGAGGCGCTCCCGGCCGTGTTCGACCCGCTGGCCTCGTCGGTCGTCATCGCGGAGTTCGACCTGGCCAAGGGCGATGTCGCCGCCGGCCTGGCCGCCGCGGACCTGATCGTCGATGGCACCTACCGGGTCGGCCACCAGGAGCAGCTGTACATCGAGAACAACGCCATGATCGCCGTCCCTCGTCCGGACGGCGGCGTGGCGGTCCACGGCAGCCTCCAGTGCCCGTATTACGTGCACCGAGCGCTCCGACGGGGCCTGGCCCTCGACGCCGAGCAGGCCCAGGTCGTCCAGGCCGAGACCGGTGGGGGCTTCGGCGGCAAGGAGGAGTACCCCTCGATGGTCGGGCTCCATGCCGCCCTGCTCGCCCTGCGCACGGGCAAGCCGGTCCGGATGATCTATGACCGCCACGAGGACCTGACCGCCACCACCAAGCGCCATCCGGCGATCGTGACCCATCGAACGGGCGTGATGCGCGACGGTCGGATCGTCGCTCAGCACATCGAGCTGCTGATGGACGGCGGCGCGTACACCACCCTGACCCCGGTCGTCCTGTCGCGGGCGACGATCCACGCCGGCGGCCCCTACGACGTGCCCAACGTCCGGATCCGCTCGCGGGCGGTGGCCACCAACACGCCGCCCAATGGCGCGTTCCGCGGCTTCGGGGCGCCCCAGTCCGAGTTCGCGGCCGAGACCCAGCTCAACCGGGTCGCCGACGCGGTCGGCCTGTCCCCCCTGGAGCTCCGGCGGCGGAACGTCTACCGGGTCGGTGGCATCACCCCGACGATGCAGGTCCTGCGGGGCGGTGTGGCCGGCGAGGAGGTCCTCGAGCGCGCCGCGGAGGCGTCCGAGTTCGAGCGGACCCGGTCCCGGACGGCGGAAGCCCGGGCGAACCGGACCGACCGCGACCGGACGGCTCACGGCGTCGGGCTGGCCCTGGCCTGGCACGGGGCCGGGTTCACCGGCTCGGGTGAGGCGAGGATGGGCTCGGTGGTGAGCCTCGAGCTGACCGCCGAGGGCGTCGTGCGGATCCTGACCGCCTCGACCGAGATGGGCCAGGGGACCAAGACGATCTTCCCCCAGCTGGCCGCCGCCGAGCTTGGCGTCGACATCGACGAGGTCGAGATCGCGCCGCAGGACACCGCGATCGTCCCGGATTCGGGGCCGACGGTGGCGTCGCGCACGGCGATGGTCGTCGGCGGGATGGTCATCCAGGCCAGCCGGCGGCTGCGCGCGGAGGTCGAGGCGCGGACCGGCCGGCCGTTCGCCGACAGCTACCGTGACGACGCTCGCAATCACGGTGCGTCCCGGATCGACCACGCCTTCGAGCCCTACCCCGGCGTCGGCTTCGACGACGCGACGTACACGGGCGATGCCTATCCCGCGTTCGGTTGGGCCGCGGCCGTGGCCGAGGTCGAGGTGGACCTCGACACCTACGAGGTGACCGTCCTGTCGGTGGTCGCGGTGGACGACGTCGGGCGGGTCATCCATCCGGTGCTGTGCGAGGGCCAGGTCGAGGGCGGGACGCTCCAGGCCGTCGGCTACGCCACCATCGAGGAGATCAAGCTGCTCGACGGCCGATACCTCAACGACCGCCTCCAGACCTACCTCATCCCGACCGCGCTCGATGCGCCGCGGATCGAAACCATCCTGGTCGAGGCAGCGTTCAGGGACGCGCCCCATGGCGCAAAGGGCGTCGGCGAGCTGCCGATGGACGTCGGCGCGCCAGCGGTGGTCGCCGCCATCCATGACGCGACCGGCGCCTGGATCACCGACCTGCCGGCGACACCGGAGCGGATCATGGCGGCACTGAGCGGCATCGACCCGCCCGAGCCCCCCGGCATCTCGGCGGTGAGCGCGCCACCGTCCGATCCCGGACCCGTCCGATGACCTATCGGCTGACCGTAAACGGCGTCGCCACGGAGACCGCCGCGCCGGGCATGCGCCGGCTGCTCGACGTGCTGCGCGAGGATCTCGGCCTGACCGGGACCAAGGAGGGCTGTGGCGAAGGCGAGTGCGGTGCCTGCACCGTCCTCGTCGACGGCGAGGTCGTGGACAGCTGCCTGGTGCCGGTCTGCCAGGTCGATGGTCGGTCGATCGAAACCGTCGAGGGACTGGCCGCGGGCGCAGGATCGGCAGAGCCCGGGCTGGCCGCGGGTACGACGCCGGCGCAGCCTGGGCCAGACCTCGGACCGCTCCAGCGGGCGTTCCTCGAGACCGGCGGCGCGCAGTGCGGGATCTGCACACCGGGCATGCTCATGGCCGGCCAGGCCTTCCTCGCCACGGGGCAGGCCCCGACCGACGCGGCCATCCGCGAAGCCATCGCCGGCAACCTGTGCCGGTGCACCGGCTATACCAAGATCATCGAGGCGATCGCCCTGGCGGCGGCCGCCGAGCCGGGCCCGGGAGGCTGATCCGTTGCCCGTCGAGCCACCCGTCGTATCGCCAGCCACGCTCGCCGAGGCCTACGTGCTGGCGGGCGGCGGCGATCACCGGCCACTCGCCGGTGGCACGGATCTGCTGGTCCAGATCACCGGTGAGATCGGTGAGCCACCCGAGCGCGTGCTCGACCTGTGGCGACTGGCCGAGCTGCGCGGGATCGCCGTCGTTGACAGCGCGCTCGAGCTCGGCGCCCTGACGACCTACACGGAGATCCGCCGCTCCGTCCTGTGCGCCGCGCATGCTCCGGCCCTGGTCGAGGCCGCGGCCACGATCGGCGCAGCCCAGATCCAGAACCGCGGGACGATCGGCGGCAACGCGATGAACGCGTCCCCAGCCGGTGACACGCTGCCAGTGCTCCTGGCCCTCGACGCCGAGCTCGTCGCCGGGGGCTCGTCCGGTGAGCGGGTGATCCCGGCCACCGAGTTCTGGCCGGCCTACCGACGGACCGCACTGCGTCCCGACGAGCTCCTCGTCCGGATCAGGATCCCGATCGTCGGCGATCGGCAGCAGCGGTTCAGGAAGGTCGGCACGCGCCGGGCCCAGGCGATCTCGAAGGTCGTGCTCGCCCTCGCCTGGCGTGTAGAGCCCGATTCTGGGCTCTGGCGTGGAGTCCGCCTGGCCCTGGGCTCGGTCGCGGCCACGCCGGTCCGCGCCGCCGGCACGGAGGCCATCCTCGAAGGATCGTCGCCCGACGCCGCGACCGCGGAGCGTGCCGCCGCCGGGCTGGTCGCCGAGCTGCAGCCGATCGACGACGTCCGCTCGACCGCGTCATACCGGCGCGCTGTCTCCGGCCGGGTCCTGCACCGCCTGCTTCGTGACGCCGGCGGCTGGTAGGCGACCCGCGGGCGATCTACGCTCCATCGACCAACCCAGGAGGGCACGTGATCGAGCTGGGCCCGAACCGCTACGGCAAGGCGGCCATCCGCCTGGTCAAGGTCGTGCGCGAACCCGGTCGTCAGGGTGTCCGTGACCTGACCGTCGCGGTCTCTCTCGAGGGCGACTTCGAGGAGGCCCACATCGCCGGCGACAACGCCAACGTGGTGGCGACCGACACGATGAAGAACACCGTCTACGCCCTCGCGTCGGAGCACCTGACCGGGGCGATCGAATCGTTCGGCCGGGTCCTCGCCGAGCACTTCCTCGCGAGCTCCCAGGTGGAGCGGGCCACGGTCGCCATTCGCGAGCACCGCTGGGCCCCGATCCCGATGGACGCGGGTCCCGCCCCCGCCGCGTTCATGCGTGCCGGCGACTTCACGCGGACCGCGACGGTCGCGGTGAGCCGTGATCGGCAACCTGCGATCGACGCGGGCATCGACGATCTGACGGTGATGAAGACGGCGAAGTCGGCGTTCAACGGCTTCCCGCGCGATCGCTACACCACGCTGCCCGAGACCGACGACCGGATCATGGCCACCAGGGTCAACGTGAGCTGGCGCTACGGATCGAACGACATCGACTGGGACGCGGTCTTCGACGGCGTCCGGGACACGCTGCTCGACACGATGGCCGACCATCTCAGCCCGTCGGTCCAGGCCTCGATCTGGATCGTCGGCCGGGCGATCCTGGAGCGCCACGCCGCCGTGGAGGAGATCCGGATGGTCCTGCCTAACCTCCATCATTGGACCGTCGACCTGACCGCGTTCGGGCTCGACAACCGGAACGAGATCTTCACCCCGACGACCGAGCCTCACGGCCTGATCGAGGCGACCGTTCGCCGCTCGGCCGACCGATGAGCCCCGCCCTTCCCCCCGGCGTTCGGATCGTCGGACCCGAGGTCCCCGGCGCGGACGCCGTGCTGACCCCGGATACCCTTGCCGTGGTGGCCGACCTTCAGCGACGGTTCGGCCCGGGTCGGGCCGAGATCCTCGCCGCCAGGCGCGAGCGCGCGGGCGAGCTCCGCGCTGGGGCCACGCCCGACTTCCTCGCCGAGACGGCCACGGTGCGCGCGGCCGACTGGCGCGTGGCCAGCGCGCCCGCCGACCTCGACGACCGACGAGTCGAGATCACCGGGCCGGCCGAGCCCAAGATGATGATCAACGCCCTGAACTCCGGCGCGCGTGTGTTCATGGCCGATCTCGAGGACGCCCTCAGCCCGACCTGGGCCAACGTCGTCGGCGGCCAGGCCGCGCTGCGCGAAGGCGTCCGCCGGACGCTCGAGCTCTCAACGCCGGACAAGACGTACCGGCTTTCCGAGCGGACGGCGACGCTCGTCGTCCGGCCACGCGGGTGGCACCTCGATGAGGCACACCTCGAGGTCGACGGGGCGCCGGTCTCGGCCAGCCTGTTCGACTTCGGACTGTTCCTCGCCCACAACGGCGCCGAGGCGTTGTCCCGTGGCTCCGGTCCCTACCTCTACCTGGCCAAGCTCGAAGGGCACCATGAGGCCCGTCTCTGGAATGACGTCTTCGTGGCCGGACAGGAGGCCGCCGGCATCCCCCACGGCTCGATCCGGGCGACCGTCCTGATCGAGACGATCCTGGCCGCGTTCGAGATGGACGAGATCCTGTACGAGCTACGCGACCACGCCGCCGGCCTCAACGCCGGTCGCTGGGACTACATCTTCAGCATCATCAAGAAGTTCGGAGACCGACCCGAGTTCGTCCTGCCGGATCGCGGCCAGGTGACCATGGCGGTCCCGTTCATGCGGGCTTATACCCAGCTCCTCGTCCGGACCTGCCATCGGCGCGGCGCCCACGCCATCGGCGGGATGTCGGCCTTCATCCCCAATCGTCGGGAGCCGGACATCACCACCAACGCGTTGCGTCGCGTCCGCGAGGACAAGGAGCGCGAGTCCGGTGACGGCTTCGACGGGACATGGGTCGCCCATCCGGACCTGGTCCCCGTCGCCGGCGAGGTGTTCGATCGGGTCCTTGGCGAGCGACCCAATCAGAAGGATCGCCTGCGCGAGGACGTGTCGGTCGCTGTGGGCGATCTCCTGGACGTGTCCATCCCGGACGGCCGGGTCACGGAGAGCGGCATCCGCCAGGACGTCAGCGTCGGCCTGCGCTACCTGGACGCGTGGCTCCGCGGCAACGGGGCCGCCGCGATCGACAACCTGATGGAGGACGCGGCGACGGCCGAGATCAGCCGCTCCCAGCTCTGGCAGTGGCGTCACCACGCGACGAAGTTGGACGACGGTCGCCCGGTCACTGCCGAGCTGTACGCAACGATCCGCGACGAAGAGCTCGCCCGCAACGGCGGACGGGACAGCGGCCGCCTCGGAGATGCGGTCGATCTGCTCGACCGCCTGGTCCTGGCTCCCACCTTTGCGGAGTTCCTGACCCTGGGCGCCTACCCGCTCCTCGAGCCGTGAGTCCCGGCGCCTAGCTGAGCGGCTCGAGCTCGCGCTCGACGAAGCGGCCATAGCCCCGCTGCCCGACGAACGCCCCGTCACGGACCACGAACGAGCCGCGGACGATGGTCGACCGGACCGACCCCGTGACCTCGAAGCCCTCGTACGGGGTGTAATCGCTGGTGTGATGGAGGTCGCTCGCCCGGATCGTCCGCCTGGCCTTGGGGTCGAACAGGACCAGGTCCGCATCGCGACCGGCCTCGATCGCGCCCTTGGCGGGCAGCCCGAACAGGTGGGCGGGGGTCGCGGCCAGCAGGTCGACCATCCGCTCGAGGGTGATCCGGCTGCGCGCGACGCCTTCGGAATAGACCAGGCTCAGCAGCGTCTCGATCCCCGGACCCCCATTGGAGATCCGGTCGAACGACTCGCGCCAGGACTGCTTCTCCAGGGCGACCCGATCGGGTACATGGTCGGTCGCGACTACCGCGAGGTCTTCGTCGTCCAGGCCCCGCCAGAGCGCCTCGGGCTCACCGGCGCCACGGAGCGGCGGCGAGATGACGTAGCGCGCGGCCTCCTCGGCTGAGCCGGCGTAGCGCTCGTCGGTCAGGGTCAGGTAATGCGGGCAGGTCTCGGCGAACACCGGCCGGCCCTCGGCGCGGGCGGTCCGGACGTGGGCCAGTGCCTCGGCGCAGGACAGGTGGACGATGTACAGCGGAGCGTCCACCGCCTGGGCCAGGGCGATGGCCCGGCCCGTGGCCTCGGCCTCGACGTGCGGCGGCCGCGAGCTCGCATGGAAACGCGGCTCGACCTCGCCCGCGGCCAGGTGGGCGGCGGTTCGCTCCTCCAGGATCGCCCGGTTCTCGCAGTGGACCTCAAGCAGCCCGCCATGGGCGCCGGTCGTCGCCAGGGCCTGTGACAACGTGGCGTCGTCGACGCCGAAGTCGTAGACCATGAACGCCTTGAACGTGGGTGCGCCGGCAGCGATCGCGGCCGGCAGCTCGGCGATGGGGTCGTCCTGGCTCGCGGTGATCACCAGGCTCAGGGCCGTGTCGACCGCGGAATCGGCGGCGGTCGCCGCACGCCACTCTCGCAGACCGGCCAACAGGCTCCGGTCGGCAGCGGATGAAGAGCCGGTCCCCGGGTTGTTGAAGGCGAGGAACGTGGTGGTCCCACCATGGGCCGCAGCGACCGAATCCTGGAAGAACCGGTCAGGTTCGGCGTCACTGGCCACCCGGGTGTGGGTGTGGACGTCGATCGCTCCCGGTAGGACGAGCAGGTCGGTGGCGTCGACCACCTCGCGTGCCGAGGCAGCCAGACCACCGAGATCCGGTTCGACGCGCACGATCCGGCCCGACTCGATCGCGACATCGGCCAATCGCGAGCCCCGGGCGGTGACGACCGTCCCGCCGCGAACGAGCAGATCGGTCATGGACGTCGGCGAAACCAGATGAGGATCACGACGATGGCGACGACGACCACGACCAGGACCCCGACCGCCGGCAGCAGGGACGGATCCGCGGGGAGCGAGATCACGTCCATCAGCCCGGCTCCGAGATCTCGATCGCCTGGGCACCCTCCCACAGGGCCCGCCTGCCGACCTCCCGCAAGCGCTCCTCCCAGCCGTCGTCGGGCAGGACCGTCGCGAAGTGGTTAGCGGCCAGCTGGCCGACCTTTGAGCTCGTCGTGCACGCCCCATATGGAAAGAAGATCTCGCATTCGCTGATCCCGCCCGGATAGATCGCCAGGTGACCCGGCGCCGGATGCGAGGTGTGATGCTCGTAGTCGATGCCCGGTCGGAGGTCGCCCAGCGGGATCCAGGTCGACTCGCCACTCCAGCGGCAATGGATGATCCGGCTATCGAGCGGCAGCATCCGTCGGATCGCTTCGATGGTGCGCGGCGCGTCAGGCTCCCAGCGAGCGCTAAAGTGCAGGTCACCACCGACTCGGATCGTCAGGTCGCTCATCGCCGGAGGATAGCGTGACCGAGGCCCGGCCGACCATCTCCACCCACGTCCTGGACACCGGCACGGGTCGGCCCGCAGCGGGCGTCCCGGTGCGCCTGCTTCGTTCGGCCTCGGACGGCTCCGAGGCCGTCGCCGGCGAGGCAGTTACCGATGCCGATGGCAGGATCCGCGATCTGCTCGAAGGCGCCGCGCTGGCGGCCGGTGCCTACCGCCTGGAATTCGGCCTCGACGATGGTGGCTTCTTCACTGGCCTGTCGGTCGATCTCCGGATCGATGACCCGACCCGGAGCTACCACGTCCCGCTCCTCCGGGCCCCGTTCGGGCTGTCCACCTACCGCGGGTCGTAGAGCAGTGCCGAAGGTGGGCGTCCCGTCGATCGCCGAGATCGACGGATCGACGGCCGAAGCGTGCATCGCAGCGCTTGCGCCACTGTTCGAGGGGGCGCCCCGCTTCCTCGCTCGACTGTGCTCGGCGCGGCCCTTCGGTGATGCCCCGACGCTGTTCTCGACGGTACGCACGATCACCCGGTCGATGCCCGAGGCCGACCAGCTCGAGCTGATCGATGCCCATCCTCGACTCGGCGCGCCGCCGGCCTCGGTCTCGGCGATGTCGTTCGTCGAGCAGGGCTACGATCGCGAGTCGGCCGACCGGACCGCCGCGGATGCCGAGGCGGAGCGGCTCTGGGTGGCCGGGGAGCTCGCCCGGTTGAACGCCGCGTACGAAGCCACGTTCGGTTTCCGCTACTGCGTCTTCGTGGCCGACCGGCCGCGCGTGAGCCTGCTCGCCGAGTTCGAGGCGGCCCTGTCCGCCGACCGGCTTTCGGAGATCCGGCGCGCCCTGGGCGCTGTCGTCGACATCGCGCAGGACCGCTGGACGAAGGCGGCCGTCGGGTAGGCCGGAGCCATCTCGGCTAGCATCGCGCGGATGACCGAGCGGATCCCGATCCTGATCGATTGCGACACCGGGATCGACGACAGCCTCGCCCTGCTCTATGCCATGGCCTCCCCCGAAGCGGATATCGTCGCGGTGACGTGCTGCAGCGGCAATGTCGAGGCCCACCAGGTCGCCACGAACACTCTGGCGGTCCTCGAGCTGGGCGGGCGGACGGACATCGAGGTCGCGCTCGGCCGGACCGTGCCGCTGGTGCGACCGCTCGAGATCACCCCGGAGACGCACGGCCCGCAGGGCCGCGGCCACGCCGAGCTGCAGGCGCCGAGCCGACCCCTGAGCGAGCGCCATGCGGCGGACGTGATCATCGACGCCGCCCGAGGCAGACCCGGCGAGATCACCCTGGTCACCCTGGGCCCAATGACCAATCTGGCCGTCGCCCTGGACCGGGAACCCGACCTGCCGCGCCTGCTCAGGCGCCTGGTGTTCATGGGCGGCGCGTTCCGGGTCCCGGGCAACACGACGCCCACCACGGAGTGGAACATCCACTGCGACCCCGAGGCGGCCCGGCGGGTCTTCGCGGCGTTCGTGGCCAGTCCCCGGCACCCCATGGGCCTGGGCCTCGACGTGACCGAGAAGGCCCCGATCCTGCCCGAGCATGTCGTGGCACTGGCTCGTCGAGCCGGGAGTCGCCCCGACGATTCGATCGCCCTTGCCCAGGGCGAGCATCCGCTGGTCGCCACCCGAAGCGTCGCCGCCAACCCGATCGTCCGCTACATTGCCGACGCGCTCCGCTTCTACATGGAGTTCCACTCCCGCTACGACGGCTTCTACGGCGCGTTCATCCACGATGCCCTCGCCCTGGCCGCGGCGCTTGACCCGAGCCTGGTTACGACCGAGGCGGTCCACGTGGACGTCGACACCGCCGGAGGCCTGGCCGATGGCCAGACGATCGCCGACTGGCGCCACCTGACCGGCAAGCCGGCGAACGTCGACGTGGCGGTGGCGGCGGCCGGCGCGGAGTTCCTGAGCCGGTTCATCGAGCGCGTCGGGGGACTGGCAGAGCGACGGTCGGACGTGGCACTCTGAATGAGCACGGCGGGAGGGCGGCATCGGGCGAGTAGACCGAGCCGGGCTGTAGGTAGATGGAGGCCCCGATGAGCTGGATCACCCGGCAGTTCGACACGCGGACCATCGTCCTCATCCCGATCGCGATCGCCATCAACATCGTCCTGGGTCAGACCGTCTCGGCTGCGCTGAAGATCCCGATCTACCTGGACTCGATCGGGACGATCCTGGTCGGCGTGCTGGCGGGTCCGATCCCGGGGCTGGTCACGGGACTCCTGGCGAACCTCATCTGGACCTACGTGCTGCCGGTTCCACTCCAGTCGCCCTACGCCGCGCCGTTCGCAGTCGTCGCCGCCGAGATCGGCTTCCTGGCCGGCATCTTCGGCCAGCTTGGCTGGTTCCGTAGCCGAGCCAACGCGAGCGGTCAACAACTGGTCACCGCGGCCGTCATCGCCATTGTGATCGTGGGCGGTCTGGCCATCTACACGATCTCGCGCTTCTACGTCGGCGCAGTCGCGTTCTTGAGTCCCAGTGCGGACCAGGGAATCCTGTTCCAGATCCTGGGCTGGCTGGTCCTCGTGCTGATCGTCGCCGTGATCCTCGGGTTCCTGGCGGTGCTCTTCCTACGGCGCGATGCGGGGGTCGCCTACGTCGTCATCGCCGGGGTGGTCATGGGCGTGATCTCGGCCCTGATCTCGGCCCCGATCTCGGCGGTCGTGTTCGGCGGCGTCACCGGCTCGGGCACGGACCTGTTGGTCGCCGCGTTCCAGAAAGGCGGCTCGGACCTGCAAACGGCCGTGCTCCAGCAGGGCCTCCTGTCGGACCCGATCGACAAGGTCATCACGTCGTTCGTGGTCTTCCTCATCCTGCGATCGCTGAGCCGTCGCTTCATCGCCCGGTTCCCGCAGGGCGAGAAGGCGATCGGACTGGAGGAAGCGTAGCGCCGTCCACGTCGGCCCGGTTCATCTGGGCCGACGACCTGGCTCCCGGGACGATCGTCCGGCTCGAGCGTCTCGTCCCGCCGACTCCCAGCCCGTACCACCAGCTCAACCCGCTGACCAAGGTCGTGGTCGCGACGGCCGGGTCCATCGGCGCATTCATCCTCGGCGGCTATGTCGGGCCGATCGCGATCATCGTCGTCATGGCCGTGCTGGCGGCGTGGGCCGCGGTCGTCGGGCCGCTGGCCAGAGCGTCTTTGCTGCTCACCCTGCCGATCGGCATCTCGGTGGTGCTCGTCAGTGTGTTCACCCGCGCGGGCACGCACGTTCTCTTCGCGATCGGTCCCTTCGACGCCACCGTCGAAGGCGTGGATTTCGCCGCCCAGACGCTGGTCCGGCTGTTCGCGATCTCGCTGTCGATCGGGTTGTTCGTCCTGACCACGGATCCGCGTGCGCTCGTCTTCGACTTCGAGCGCCGGGGGATCTCGCCCCGACTTGCGTTCGTCGCCCTGGCCACGATCGAGGCCGTTCCGACGCTCATCGACCGTGCGACGGTCATCGGCGAGAGCCAGCGGGCCCGAGGGCTGGATACGGAAGGCGGCATCCGAGCGCGGATCCGTGGCCTGCTGCCGCTGATCGGCCCGGTGATCATCTCGTCGCTGACCGATGTCGAGGAACGGAGCCTGGCCCTCGAGTCGCGGGCGTTCAGCCGCCCGGGCAGACGCCACCTGCTCTGGGCGATGGCCGACAGCGGGTGGGAGCGCGCGCTCCGCTGGACGCTCCTGCTGGCACTGCTGGCCGCGATCGTCGCGCGGATCAGCGGCCGCCTCTAGGCGACCGGAGATGCTCCACGTGGCCGGAGTCAGCTACCGTTACGCCGGCTATCGCGAGCCGGTCCTCAACGACATCGACCTGGACCTCGCGGACGGCGAGCTCGTGGGCCTGGTCGGCGCCAACGAGTCGGGCAAGTCGACCCTGTGCCTGGTCATGTCGGGGCTGGCGCCGGGGAGCATCGGCGGCGCCCTGACCGGCGGCGCGCTGACCATCGACGGCGAGGCGATGACCGGACGGCCCCTCCACGAGTTCTCGACCCGCGTCGCCATCGGCTTCCAGAACAGCGCCACCCAGCTTTCGGGCGTGACCGGCTCAGTCTTCGAGGAGGTGGCCCTGGGCCCAATGAACCTCGGGCTGCCGGCCCGGGAGACGGTCGAGCGGGTCAACGAGGCGCTAGCCACGCTCGGGATCGACCATCTCGCGGAGCGGGAGCCACGCCGATTGTCCGGCGGCCAGGGTCAGCTCGTGGTCATCGCGTCGCTCCTGGCCATGCGCCCTCGCCATCTCGTCCTCGACGAGCCGACGGCCCAGCTCGATCCCGAGGGGACCCGGCTGGTCGGCGAGGCGCTCCGCTCGATGGCCGGCAGCGGGACGTCGCTCCTGGTCGCCGAGCACAAGACGGACCTGCTCGACGACGTCTGCAGCCGGGTCGTGGTCCTGGACGCCGGTCGAGTGGTCGAAGACGACCGCGCCGCGGCGGTCTTCGCCGACCCGCGGCTCGACGACTGGGGCGTGGCGCCGCCGTCCCGCGTGCGGCTCGCCCGGGCCGTCGCCGCTCGAGGCCTGAACCCGGCGGTGCTGGCGTGACGAGCGTTGCGCTCGAGAGTGTGGGGTTCACCTATCCCGATGGGACCCGCGCCCTCGACGGGGTCGACCTGTCGATCCCCGCCGGCGACGCGGTCGCCATCATCGGCCAGAACGGCAGCGGCAAGTCGACCCTCGTTCGTCATCTCAACGGCCTGCTGCGACCGACCGAGGGCAGGGTGCTCCACGACCGCACGGACGTCGTCGGCGAGCGGGTCGCGCGCCTCGCCGCCGTGGTCGGGATCGTGTTCCAGAACCCCGACCGGCAGATCTTCGCCGGCCGCGTGCGGGCGGAGGTGGAGTTCGGTCCAAGGATCCTGGGCCGCCCGCCAACGGAGGTGGCGAGGGCCGCGACGGCTGCCCTGGAGGCGGTCGGTCTGGTCGGCCTCGAAACCACGAACCCGTACGACCTGGGCTATTCACGACGGAAGCTGCTCTCGGTCGCCTCGGTCCTGGCGATGGAGACGCCGATCGTCGTCCTGGATGAGCCGACCACCGGTCAGGATGCCCGCGGCCTCGCCCGCATCCAGCGCGTGGTGGCCCACCTGACGGCCTCGGGACGAACGGTCGTCGCCATCAGTCACGACATGCGCTTCGTCGCGGAATCGTTCGGGCGGGTGGTGGCCATGCGGGCCGGCCGGGTGATCCTTGATGGCTCGCCGGCAGTTGTCTTCGCGGCCGAGCACTGGGCGGACCTGGCATCGACCTATGTCGAGCCACCGTTGCCGGCCAGGGTCGGGGACCGGCTCGGGTTGGGTTCCACGCCGACCGACGCAGATCTTGTCGAGGCCCTCGTCGAGCGGCACTAGATCTCAGCGACTCGATTCGCCGCGCGTCCCACCACGAGCAACAGGAACGACGTCTCGACGACGTCGATTCCGGCGATGACCAGGGCGAGGACCAGGGGCAGCGCGCTGCCAAGGATCCAGCCCGCGGCTGCCGCGAAGGCGGCCACGGCCAGGAAGGCGAGGCGCACAGCCCGGACCGTACCGGCCACGTCGCGTGCCTCGCCCGGCTCGCCGGCGACGCCCAACCCCGCGATCGCCAGGCCGAGCAGCCGCGCGCCGATGACGACCGCGGCCGCCACGAACGCCGCCCGGACGAGGGCGGGCGGCGAGACGAGTGCGTCGACGATCCGCGAGTCCCAGCCGAACAGCGTCCCCGCGACCAACGCCGCGGCGCCCGCGGCGAGCGGAGCGAGCGCTCTCACCGGATGAGTTCGACCTCGTGAGCCGCCCCGTCGACGATTCGCCAGGCGCGCACGCCCGGCTCACCGCTCACCCGATCCGCTTCGGACTCGGCCAGGGACACGAGGAGGTACAGCGCATCAGGGTAGAACGCAAGGCCAAGGTCGGTGGGCGACGGTCGCGCCGCTGACCGGACGTGCGAGTGGACGATCGCCCAGAACGCTTCGTCGGCGTCGTCGGCCTGGAGGGTCAACCGGAGCAGGTCGCTCGAATCGATCTCGTAGCGGTACGGCGAGGCGGCCGCGTTGCGGGTCGGCTCGAAGTGCAGCGCCTCGCCACCAGCGGCGGCCGGCGCCGAGCCGATGACGATGCCGCAGGCCTCGTTGGGGTACTCGCGCCGGGCGTGATCCACGAGCCCGGCCCGGATCTCGTCTGGCAGCTCGACCGCCGCCGGCCCGGGATGGGCCAGTTTCGACCCCGGTTCCGAGCCCGGCTCCGGCTGGCTCACCACCAGTTGACGCCGCCCTCGAAGTCGGCGTCCATCTCGTCGAGGTCGCGCGAGTAGGTCCCCACGGACAGGTATTTCCAACCGCCGTCGGGCAGCAGCGCCACGATGGTGCCGCGGTCCATCGTCGCCCCCACCCGTGCTGCCGCAACCAGGACTGCCCCGCAGGACGGTCCGCCGAAGATCCCCTCGCGGCCGACGAGCTCGCGCAACGCGACCACGGCATCGCGGTTGGAGACCAGGAACCGCCCGGCCAGCAGGCTCGGATCGAAGATCTCCGGGACGAAGCCCTCCTCGAGCGATCGCAGGCCCTGGACGTTCTCGCCGGGCAGTGGCTCGGCCGCGTAGACCCGGACGGACGGCTTCGCCCGGCGGAAGAAACAGGCGACGCCCATCAGCGTGCCACCCGTGCCGAGGCCGGCCACGAAGACATCCACGTCGGGGCAGTCGGCCAGGATCTCGGGGCCGGTCGTCGTCTCGTGGGCTCGCGGGTTGGCCTCGTTGCCGTATTGGTAGGGCATGACGTAGCGCGGATCTTCCAAGGCCAGCTGCTTGGCCAAGGCGATCGCACCGTTCGAGCCAAAACTTCCGGGCGAGTCGATCACCTCGGCCCCGAACAGCTCGGCAAGCTGGCGTCGCTCCGGAGTGATGTTGTCCGGCATGACCAGGGTCACCCGGTAGCCCTTCCGGCGGCCGATCATAGCCAGGGCGATCCCGGTGTTGCCCGACGTCGGTTCGAGGATGACCGAGTCACGTCCAAGCCGCCCGGAGGTCTCGAGGTCCTCGATCAGGGCCTTCGCGACGCGATCTTTGACCGACCCGGTCGGGTTGGTCATCTCCAGCTTGGCGAACAGCCGGACCTCCGGTTTGGGTGACATCCGCGGGATCTCGACCAGCGGCGTATGGCCGATGGCCTCGACGATGTCCGGGTAGGCGCTCACGCGCCCCCGGCCATCGCGGGCAGGATGACCAGCTCGTGGCGGGGCTCGACCGGCGTCGCCACGCCATCGAGATAGCGCACGTCCTGCCCGTCGACGTAGACGTTGACGAACCGGTTCAACTCGCCATCGGGCGTGAACAGCTGATCGCGCAGGCCGGGATGAGCTGCGACGAGCCCTTCGAGCAGCTGGCCGACGGTCGAGCCGGTCACGTCGATCTGCTTCGCCCCGCCGACGCTCGCCCGCAGGACGGGCGGGATGCGCACGGTGCTCACGTGGCGTTGGTGAGACCGGGCCCGCCGAGGGTGAACGTCCCGCCGTCGCCGACGCCGGCCACCGCCATCGGCCGGCCCGAGGCTCGTGCCTCGACCGCCGCGTCGGAGCAGACCGGGCACGCCGGATCGCGCCGCAGCTTCAGCTCGCTGAACGAGGCGTCCAGGGCGTCGAACAGGAGCAGCCGCCCGGCGAGCGAGTCGCCGATGCCGAGCAGGAGCTTGATCGCCTCGTTCGCCTGGAGCATGCCCATGATCCCGGGCACGACCCCGAGCACACCGGCCACCGAGCAGCCCGGAGCCAGCTCGGGCGGAGGCGGTGTCGGGTAGAGGCAGCGGTAGCACGGGCCGTCAAACGGCTTGAAGACCGTCAGCTGGCCCTCGAACCGGAATACGCTGGCATGGACCACCGGGATGCGGGCCGCTACGGCCGCGTCGTTGAGCAGGTAGCGCGTCTCGAAAGTATCGGTCCCGTCGACGATGACGTCGTAGCCGGCGATGATCCGCTCGACGTTGTCCGCGACCAGCATCTCCTCGTAGCCGATCACCTTGACGTCGGGATTGAGGCCCTGGATCGTGCGCCGAGCGGAATCGACCTTCTTCTCGCCGATTCGGTCGTTGGCGTGGATGACCTGGCGCTGGAGGTTGGACAGGTCGACGACGTCGAAATCGACGATGCCGATGGTGCCCACCCCGGCGGCGGCCAGGTAGAGCATCGCCGGGGCGCCGAGGCCGCCGGCGCCGATGAACAGGACCTTCGACTCGAGCAGCCTTGCCTGGCCGTCGAGGCCGACCTCGGGGATCAGAAGGTGGCGGCTGTAGCGCTGCTTCTGCTCGGCCGTCAGGGTCGGCGGGACGGTCCACTCGAGGCCCTCGGTCTTCCAGCGCTGGAAGCCGCCGGCCATCGAGGCGACGTCGGTGTAGCCCATCTCCGCCAAGGTCTGAGCGGCGAAGAGAGAGCGGATCCCTCCGGCGCAGTACAGGACGACCGGACGGGACCGATCGGCGATCGCTCCCTCCACGTTCTGCTCGAGATAGCTCTTGCTGAGGTGGATCGCGTCCGGGACGTGGCCCTGCTCCCATTCGGACGCTTCACGGACGTCGACGATGACGGCATCGTCGCCCGCCCGAAGGCGGTCGGTCTCGGCCGGGTTCACCTCCCGGATCTGCGAGCGGGCCTCGCGGAGGAGGTCGGCATAGGACTTCGGCATGTCAGGGCTCCGGATTCGACGAGCTGCCGCGAAGGACGGCAGGGCGGTTGGCTTGATCGGTCGCGTTGACTGGATCGGTCGTGGCGCTGCCTGGCTGGTCCGACTCGCCGGTGCC
>JBDTQW010000016.1:0-40031 GCA_039931975.1 Chloroflexota bacterium
CTGGCGTTCGAGCGCTGCCGGGTCGAAGAGCCGCCGCTGTTCGATGTGGGCGGCGGCCAGCAGGCCGCCTGCTGGCTGGCCGAGGGCGGCCGGGAGCTGCCGATGTTCCCGGTCCGGACGGTCGTCTCCCCGGCCGCGCCGCCGGGTCCTACCGCGCCGTCGGAGCCGACCGCTCCGCCGCAGGGGATCGACGTGACCGGCGCGGCTGCTGGGCCGTGAGCGACCCCGCTCGCGACCCGGCGATCGACCCGGCCCGTATCGCCGACCTGCTCGAGGCCGCAGCGGCCACGATCCTGGCCGAGCTCGAGGCGCTCGGCCCCGCGGCGCGCTGGCGGCCGGCTTCGGCTGAGTGGTCCGCCAACGAGTGCCTCGGCCATCTCCTCGAAGCCGAGCGGCGCGGCTTCAATGGGCGGATCCGGACGATCCTGGCCAAGGACAAGCCCGCCCTCCAGGGCTGGGATCAGGTGGGGGTGGCGCTCGCCCGCCGCGACCACGAGCGCCCCTCCGCCGAGCTGCTCGTGGAGTTCCTGCCGCTGCGAGCAGACAGCATCGACCTGGTCCGATCGCTGCGCGCCGAGCACGTGGCGCGCACCGGCCTTCATGACCGGGTCGGCGAGCTGGCGATCGGCGATCTGCTCGGCGAGTGGGTCCACCACGACCGCAACCACATCCGCCAGATCCTGGCCGTTACCCAGGCTCGAGTCTGGCCCCAGATGGGCAACGCCCGCCGCTTCGTCGACCAGGACGTATAGGCTTCCAGGGATGGACGGCCCCACCATCCTGGGCGCGATCCGCCTGTTCGTGGCGCTGCTCGGCGTGGCGGCCATCGTCGCGATCGTGGCTCGCCCGATCCGGCTGCCGTATTCGGTCGCGCTGGTCCTGGTCGGCCTGCTGGCCGGCGCCGGCGCGACCCTGGTCGGGCTCGGCGAGCCGCCCCGGATCGCACCCGAGATCGTCCTCGCCGTTCTCCTTCCTGGGTTGGTCTTCGAAGCAGCCTATCGTCTCGAGATCGGCCAGCTCCGGCGGTCCGCGGGCAGTCTGGCCCTGCTGGCCGTGCCGGGCGTCGTCATCTCGGCGGCGGTCGTTGCCCTGTTCCTCAACGTGGCCACCGGCCTCCGGCTCGACCTCGCCTTCATCGTCGGGGCGATGGTCTCCGCGACCGACCCGGTGGCCGTCGTGTCGACGTTCAGGCGCCTTCGAGTCCCGCCGGGCCTGGCCACCGTGGTCGAGGGCGAGAGCCTGCTCAACGACGGAACGGGCCTCGTCATCTTCGCCATCGCCCTCCAGGCCCTGGCCCAGCCGGTCGGACCGGTCGAAGCGCTCGTCACGTTCGCGGCGTCGATCTCGATCAGTGCGCTGATCGGCCTCGCCACCGGGTTCCTGGCCGCCCGCCTGATGTCGCTCGTGGACGATCACCTGGTCGAGCTGACGATCTCGCTGGTGCTGGCCTATGGAACCTATCTTCTGGCCGACGCGATCCACGCCTCCGGCATCATCGCGACCGTGGTGGCCGCCGTGGTCCTGGGCAACTACGGACGCCCGCGAACGATCAGCCAGCCCGGCATCGATGCCCTCGACACGGTCTGGGAATTTCTCGCCTACCTGCTGACGGCGATCGTCTTCCTGCTGGTGGGCCTGGCCATCCCGCCGGCCCGGCTGCTCGATTCGGCAGTCTGGATCGGCTGGGGTGTGGTCGGTGCCCTGGTCGGTCGAGCCATCGTCGTCTACGTCATGCTCCGGCTCGCCGTCCGCTGGCTGCCGCTCGATGGCAGCCCGGCTGCGCTACCGCCGGGCTGGTACCACGTCCTTTTCTGGTCGGGCCTGCGCGGAGCCGTCGCGGTGGCCGCGGCTCTGGCACTGCCGGTCGACGTCCCCCAACGCGACCTCCTCCAGGGCGTAACTTTCGGGATCGTCCTGTTCACCCTGCTGGTCCAGGGCACGACCGCGGGGCTGGTCGTCCGTCGTTCGGTGGCCGCGACCGAGACCGAGTCCGAGCCTTAGCTCCGGCCGGGCGGCGTCCAACCGAGGAGCCGAGCATCCCGCCAGACGCGGCACTGCAGCTCGATCAGCTCCAGCCGGTCGATCGCGGCGGCGAGGGTCGACCCCACGGCCACCGCGCCGTGGCGTTCGAGCAGGACGGCCTCGGCCGGCGGCTCCGCGCCATCGCTGAGCGCGGCAGCGATCGCGTCGGCGAGGGCCAGGCTGCCCATCTCCATCAGCGCTAGGAACGGCAGGCGCGGCAGGAGCAGGCGCGTCTCGGGCAGGATGGCCGGATCGGGGATCTCGCCGGCCAGGGTGAGCGCCAGGGACGCAGGCAGGTGGGCGTGTGCCACGGCCCTGATGTCCGGTCGAGCCGCATGGGCGGCCCGATGGATCCGCAGGTCGGAGGTCGCCTTCAGGTCGGGGCGATCCGGATCGACCGCCGGCGCCCCGGGATCGGCTGGCACGAGGAGGAGGTCGTCCGCCAGGAGCTCGTCCTTGCGTCGGCCGGCCGGGGTGACCAGTAGCCGGTCGCCGACGCGGACCGACAGGTTGCCCTCGGTCGCGACGATCAAGCCCCGGGCGCCCAGGCGGCGGCCGCCGGCGAGGATGGCCTCGGTGGCAGACTGGAGATTGCGGCTGTTCACTCGGCCATCTTCGGGCATTCGCGCCTCGACCGAAGCGCGCTACCCTTGACCCGAGCGACCGTAATCGAGGAATGGCCATGTCGGATCGAGGCAGGGGATCGCGGCGGGAGTGGCACGGCGGCGAGATCGCGGGGATCGTCCTGGTCGCGATCGGGGTCATCTACCTGCTCGGCAACCTGGGGATCGTTCGAGTCGCCTGGAGCGTGATCTGGCCAATCCTGATCATCGCCGTTGGGGCCATCCTCCTCTACGGGGCGGTCCGGCCATCATCACGTCGTAAGGCGTCCACCGCCGCCGTCGCGCGAGAAGCTGCTGCTCGGCTCGAGCTCGACCTGAGCATCGGGGCCGGACATTTCCGCATCGAGGGCGGGGCCTCCAACGGTCAGCTCGTTGAGGTGTCCTCCAGCAACGAAGACATCGCCACCAGGGTCGAGCACGTCGGCGATCGGGCGATCGTCCGTCTGCGCCAGGACTTCGCCTGGTGGCCGGACGCCTGGCGGGGTGGCGCGGAATGGACCGTCCGGGTCGCGTCCGACGTGCCGACCATCCTGACCATGCACGCGGGAGCCGGGGAGTTCACGGTCGACCTGTCGGCGATCGCCGTCGTCCAGGCCCGGATCCAGATCGGGGCCGCCCAGGCCCGGATCGTCCTGCCCCGACCTAAGGGCACGGTGGAGATCCGGGTCAGCGGCGGTGCGACCGAGCTCACCTTCGTGCCGCCACCCGGCGTCGAGTACCGGCTCGAGACGACCGGCGGCCTGACCTCGGTGGACGGGCGGACCGAATCGCCCGGCTTCGCGACGGCCACCGATCGCGTCCTGGTCCGCTTCAGCGGCGGCGCATCGTCGGTCAAGATCAGCTGATCCGGGGCACGCGATTCGGAATGGTGAGCCCGACGCGAGCGAGGCTGGGTCAGCTCGTCGGCACGACCGGGCGCTGCGGGAGCTGATCGCCGGCCGGGTCGCCGGCTAGTGCCTCCCGGGCAAGGGCGTAGGCCTCCGCGTGGCGACCGACTGCGGCCAATGCGTCGGCCCAGGCACGAAGGACCTCGCGGACGCGCGGAGCTGCCGCATGAGCGCGGGCAAGCTCGGCTGCGTGGGCGAACGCCTCGAGGGCAGTGTCCGTCCGTCCCAGCGCGAATCGGGCGCGGGCCAGGGTCGTCCAGGCGTCGACGGTCGCTTTCGTACCCTGCGCCGCCTCGGCGCGCTCGACGGCGATCCCGGCCAGCTCGACGGCGCGCTCGACATGACCCGCGGCCAGGGCGATCTGGGCTTCGGTATCGGCGAGGTGGGCCAGCAGTCGCTCGTCATCGTGGCGCCGGCCGATCACCTGGGCGTCGGCAACGAGATCGGCAGCGCGATCGGTGCTGCCGACCGCGAGGTAGGCCAACGCCAGGTTGTTCTCGAGCATCGCGGCCTCGAGATCGGCCTCGGCTGCCCGGAGCAGAGTCAGGGCCTGGGTCCCGTAACGGATCGCGGCCTCGTGATCGCCGGCGCCGCGGTAGCTGTTGGCCAGATTGATGAGGACGATCCCGCGCCGCCGGTCATCAAGCTCGGCGCTCAGCCCACGAGCCTGTTCCAGGTAGCCGATCGCGGCGTGATGCGAACCGCGATAGGTCTCCGTCGCGGCCAGGGCGACGAGGACCTTGAGCTCGAAATCGGGCGCGACGGAGAGTCCGGCGCGGACCTCGGCCAGCAGCGCTGCGAGCAGGCCGCGTGCTTCGTCGGGATTGTCCTGGAGGTGCTGGGCGGCGCCCAGCCAGTAGGCGGCCTGGGCTCGGTCGGCGGGTCGGCCGAGAACCGTGAACAGCTCGATCGACTCAGAGGCAGCCCGGATGGCTTCGACCGGTCGATCCAGTCGACACGAGGCTTCGGCGAGCGACCGGAGGAGCTCTGCCCGGACGGATGGCTCCGGGCCTGCCGCGATCAGGGCCTCATAGGCGTCGACCGCTTCGGGGATGTCGCCTGAGGCGAGACTCAGGTCGGCCTCGAGCCGGGTCCAGGCGACGTCAGGGTTCGCCAGCAGCTCGGCCGCCGTCGTTCCGAGGCGACCGGCGATGAAGTTGAGGGCCGCCATCGACGGCTTGGCAGCGCCCGTTTCGAGGGCGCTGATGTAAGCCTTCGTATAGCGGCCCTCCGCCAACCGCTGCTGGCTCAGGCCGGCGCGATGGCGACGCTCGCGGATCCGACTGCCGATCGACTGAGCCAGGGCCGAGTCGTCCACGACGATCCGACGGCGCGTCCGGGTAGTCATGCGGGCGAGTGTACATCGATGTCAACGCTCGATTGACACCGCCGAAGAACGCCTCGAGGGATACCCCGAGCCGGGCCGTCATGAGCACGAGCGCCGCCAGCGAGGGGATGGCGTCGCCGGCTTCGACCGCTGACACGAATCCACGGGTCAAGGGTGCACCGACCTGGGACTGGCTAAGCCCCCGGGCAAGCCGCCGACGGCGCACCTCCATGCCCACTGCAAGGGCCAATGGGGAACCCGGTCCCGCGAGCGAATGTTTAGCAATAGTTGACACTCGCATGGTCGTCAGCCTAGCATCCGGGCATGCGTCGCGCCAACAACAAATGGATGGACTTTCGTCCCATCCGGGCGACGACGCGAGGAGGTTTGGGCATGGGTGCGCGTCGTCGTTCGCTCTTCGTCTCGTCGATCATGGCCACGCTGCTGTCGCTCGCCTACGCGGCGATCGCGCTGGCAGGGGACGGCCCTGGGCCGGTCCTCCGCTGATCGTCGCCTGACTCCGACTCTTTCGGAATGTCGCTAAATATTGGTTGACACCGTGTATGATCGGCGCTGACCTCGATCTTCGGGCACGACCCGGATCGGAGGAAGCGTGGTCGACTCAGGACAGCCAGAGCCAACCGAGGATCGGCCGCCACGCGCGGTCGATCGCCTCGGGCTGCCCGGCGATCGAGCGGACGCCCAGGCCGGGGCCATCAGCCGCGACATCGACGGCCTGCTGACAGCGATCCTCGGACACGCGCAGGCGGCGCTGGCCGAGCCCGATCTTCCGACGCGTGCGGGTGGTGCCCTGCAGGCGATCGCCCGAGTTGCCGGCCAGGCCACCCTGCTCACGCGACAGCTGGTGGCGATCCATCGTCGGGCAGCCGGTCGCCCGTCCCTGCTGGACCTGCGTGCCGAAGTAGAGGCGCTGGCTGCGATGCTCGAGCCGCTCGTGGGCGAGGCGATCGACCTGCGCGCCGAGACGGGCGCCAGGCCGGTGTGGATCGTGGCCGATGCCGCCGACCTTGAACGGGTGATCCTGAACCTCGCGAGCAATGCCCGCGACGCGATGCCATCGGGAGGAACCATCACCCTGTCCAGCGGCATCCTGCCTGGTGCCGGAGGGCGTCGGGCCGCGCTCTCGGTGACGGACACCGGGACCGGGATGGACCTGGCCACGAGGACTCGCGCCTTCGAGCCCTACTTCACCACCAAGGCACCGGGCCGGGGCATCGGTCTCGGACTGGCCTCGGTCGCGGCCACGTTGAAGCGCAATGGCTGGACGCTCCACCTCGAGACGGCGCCGGGCAACGGCACCCGGTTCACCGTCCTGATCCCACTGGCCCCCAGGGCGGCACCGACCGGCTGATCCAGGCCGCCTGCCTGCCCGGGGCGGCGTACCATCCCCAGGTGATCCCCGAGCCTGCCCAGGGCTTCGACGCGCCCGCTGCCCGACCCGTCGAGGAGCGACCCGTTCCCCTTGGCGAGAACCGAGACTTCCTGACCCTGCTCGCCGGCCAGGGCATCTCGGCGATCGGCGACGCTGTGAGCTTCACGGCCATGCCCCTGCTCGTCCTGGCGCTGACCGGGTCCGGCCTGGCGATGGGCATCGTCGGGGTCCTTCAATCGATCCCCGATCTCCTCTTCGGGATGGTCGCCGGGGTCCTGGCCGACCGGCACGATCGGCGCCGGATGATGCTCGTGGCCGATGGCGGCCGGGCCCTGCTGACCGCGCTCATCCCCCTCTCGTACGTCGTCGGGGTGCCGACGCTGGCCGTGGTGTTCCTCGTCGCGGCTCCGATGAGCGTGCTGCGCTCGCTGTTCCTCGCTGCGTACACGGCGTCGCTGCCGAGCCTGGTGGGGCGGGCCGAGCTCGGCCGGGCGAACTCGATCTTCGAGGCGGTCTACAGCTTCGGCTACGTCATCGGTCCGGGCATCGCCGGTGTCCTGGTGGCGACGATCGGGGCGGCCGAGACCATCGCCATCGACGCGGCCTCGTACGCGTTGTCGGCCGTCGCCCTGTTCCTCATCCGCCAGCCGCTCACGGTGAAGCGGGAGCATCCCCCGCTCGACCTCCTGGCCGAGATCCGGGAAGGCGCCGCGTATGTCATCCGGCACCGGCCGCTGCGCGACGCGATCGCCTTCTGGGGCACGGTCAGTGTGCTCAGCGCGGGCCTCGTACCTGCACTGGCCTTCTTCGTCGTTCGTGAACGGGGCTTCGAGGCGTCGGCCCTCGGGCTGATCCTGGGTGCCTACGGGCTGGGCACACTGGTCGGGGCGCTCGTCACCTCTCGCTTGCACCTCCGAAAAGCGGGGCGACTGCTCCTGGGCGGCAACCTGATCCGCGGGCTTGCCCTGGCGGCCATCGCCCTGACGGGCTCGATCGAAGCCATGGTCGCGGCGGCGCTCGTTGCCGGCCTGGTGGACTCGGTCGTGCTCATCACCTACATCACCCTCCGCACGGCCGCGTCGCCGGACGAGCTGCTCGGCCGGATCGGCGGCACGGCTCGGACGATCTCGCTCGGGCTCCAGCCGATCGGCTTCCTGGGGGCCGGGCTGCTCATCGATGCGATCGGCGGCGGCGTCACCCTGGCGACCATCGGCCTCAGCCTGGTCGCGACGAGCCTGCTGTTCGTCCTGTCCGCGCCACTCCGGAACGCCAACGCGCTTTCGCGCTGACGTCAGGCTGCGATCGGCACGAAGTTGACGTCTTCGACCCCGTCGGCGAACTCGACCTGCACCAGGCAGGCCGGGCAGGCGAGGCCGTCGACAATCTCGTCGACGGTCGCTCGGACCGGCTCGGCGCACCAAGGACAGTCAAGCGCCATGACGGCGTTGACGGCGTTCGAGCTGGAGCGTTCGATTGCGTTCATGGGTGGAGTGTCCTCCGGCCTCGTGCCACCTAGCGTGTCACGACCCATCGGCCGAGCGTCTCTGGCACGATGCTGAGCATGGAACCGGCGATCGAGACGTTCGACCTGGTCAAGCGCTACGGGCGGACCACGGCCCTGGCCGGACTGACGATGCGCGTCGAACGCGGCGAGGTCTTCGGCTTCCTCGGGCCCAACGGGGCGGGCAAGACCACCTCGGTCAAGCTCTTCCTGGGACTCTCCGCAGCGACCTCCGGGTCGGGCACCGTGCTCGGCGCACCCCTGGGCGACCGCGCCGCGCGACGGCGGGTCGGCTACCTGCCCGAGCTGTTCCGCTACCAGCCCTGGCTCCGGGCGCGCGAGGTCCTCGCCCTCCACTGCGAGCTCGCGGGGGTCCCCGGCGACGACCGTCGGGCGCAGATCGCGGCAGCCCTCGAGACCGTCGGCCTTGTCGACCGAGCCGAGGACCTCGTCGGGACCTTCTCCAAGGGCATGCAACAGCGACTCGGGCTGGGCACGGCGCTGCTCGGTCGCCCCGAGCTCGTCCTCCTCGACGAACCGACCTCGGCGCTCGACCCCGTCGGCCGGGCGGACGTCCGCCGGATCATCCGCGCAGCCCGCGACCGGGGCACGACCGTGTTCCTCAACTCGCACCTGCTTTCCGAGGTGGAGCTGGTGTGCGACCGGGTGGCCGTGGTCGACGCCGGCCGAGTCGTGGCGGCCGGCTCGCTGGAGGAGCTCCTCGGCGAGGACTCGGTCCGGGTCCATGCGTCCGGGCTGGGTGCGACGGCCCGCGCCGGCCTCGCCCGGTTCGGCCCGCTGACCCACGACGGCGACTGGCTGGCGATCAGCCCGATCGCCCCCGAGCGGATCCCTGAACTCGTGGCCGCGATCGTTGCGGCTGGCGGTCGGGTCCACGCGGTGCAGCCCGGTCGCGCCTCGCTGGAGGAACGGTTCCTGGGCCTCGTCGAGGAGGGCCGTCGAGGTTGAGCGGATTGCGTCTCGTCCCGACCATCGTCCGGCTGACCCTCTTCGAGGCACTCCGCCGCCGGACCCTGTGGGCCCTGATTCTGCTAACCGCGCTGATCGTGGTCCTGACCGGGCTGGGTTTCCAGTACCTGGTCAGCGAGGCTCGTTCGCACGGGACGCGCGAGCTCCAGCTCCAGGTCGGGGTCAGCCAGGTTCTCATCCTGTGCGCCTTCATGTTCAGCTTCATCCTCGCGGCGACCGCGGCATTCCTGTCCGCTCCGGCGATCGCGGCCGACGTCGAGTCGGGGGTGCTCCTGGCCATGCTCGCCCGGCCGCTCGGGAGGGGAGCGTTCGTGCTCGGCCGCTGGATCGGGCTGGCCATCGTGGTGGCGGCCTATGGTGCGGTCGCCGGCCTGCTCGAGATCGGGGCGATGAAGCTCGCCTCCGGCTACGGCCCGCCCGACCCGCTCGGTGCGGCCGCCTCGCTGGCTGCGCAGGGCATCGTCGTCCTGACGATCACGCTCCTCCTGAGCAGCCGGCTGCCGGCTATCGCCAGTGGGGCGGTGGCGGTGGTGCTGTTCGGGCTCGCCTGGGGCGTCGGCGTGTTGGGCGGCGTCGGCGCGGCCCTCGGGGTGCCCTCGCTCGAGACCGTCGGCTCGGTCGTCCGGGTGGCGTTCCCGTCGGACGGCCTGTGGCGCTCGACGATCTTTGCCCTCGAGCCCGGGGCCGTCATCGCCGCAATCACGGCCACCCGTTCGCCCGAGATCCTCCAGGCCAACCCGTTCTTCGCCGCGGTCGGACCCAGCCCGGCCTACCTCGCCTGGTGCGTGGGCTGGGTCGTCGGGGTCATCGGCCTGACCGTGCTGTCGTTCGGTCGCCGGGAGCTGTAGGCCGGGCGGCTCGTTCGCCGCCCAACCGCACGAGCGGCCCAGCCTTCGTCCGGGGTCGCAATGGTCAATCTGCCTTATGGTGCTGGCCGCTCGACTGTGGGAAGGTCATCGATGTGCCCGAGCCCAAGGCGCGGCCGATGGCCACGGCTGCGCTTCTTCGCACCCTCTCCGCGATCCTCGTGGCAGTCGCCTTCGTGCTGCCCGTCGGCGGCGTCCTGGCGCCGCCGGTCGAGGCCGCAGCTCCCCGGGTCAATCCCAAGGTCGTGATCGTCGCCGGGCCCGTGGGGTCGTACAACGCCCACTACAAGGCCGACGCCGATGCGCTCGCCCGGGCCGCCCGCAAGTACACCAACAACGTCGTCCTCATCAAGACCCCCAGGGCCACCTGGTCGGCGGTCAAGGCGGCCGCCCAGGGCGCCTCGATCCTGGTCTACCTCGGACACGGCAACGGCTGGCCGGCGAGGTACCGCGACGCACTCTGGCCGTACACCCAGAACGGTCTGGGCCTGGACCCGGCGACCGGTGCCGACGGCTCGGCCCACGTGTACTACGGCGAGGCCCAGGTCGCGTCGGAGATCCGCCTTGCCCCGAACGCGCTGGTCCTGCTGTTCCACCTGTGCTACGCGTCCGGCAACACCGAGCCGGGGCTGCCGACAGGGACGTTGGCCGACAAGAAGGCGCGGGTCGACAACTACGGCGCCGGGTTCTTCGGCGCGGGTGCCCGGGCGGTCATCGCCGACGCCTACCACCCCAACGTGACCTACATCGACCGGCTGTTCACCAGCTCGGCCTCGCTTAGCGCGATGTTCCATGGCGTGCCCAGCTACCACGGCCATGACATCGCCTGGGATTCGTTCCGGACGACCGGGGCCAGGATCATCATGGATCCGACCAGCGTCGCCCGGGGCCCCTACTACCACTCGATCGTCTACGACCCGGGGCTGACGCCGAAGATGGTCACGAGGACCGCCTATCCCACCACGGATGGCAGCCCGCCCGCGCTGGTCGTGCCCGGCGCCGCGACGACGGCCGGCTCGACCGACGTGTTCGCCGACCCGGCGCTGTCGAGCTCTATCGCCTCGCTCGCCTCCGGTCTCCGCGTGCGGCTCCTTGCCCGCGCGCCCGCGCTGTCCGACGGCACGTCGGTGGTCCAGGTCCGCTCGCTCGACGGCAGCCTCGCCGGCTACGTCCGGGCCGATGCGCTCTCCCCGGCCGACAGCAGCCCGGCCAGGCTCTACGACTACGACCTTCCCGGCTCGCTCATTGGACCGAACGGCGATTACGTCTTCGACACCTTCCGGGTGATCGTACGGGCGTCGGAGCCGCTCGACGGCGCGGTCACCATCCGGGACGGCGCCGGTGCCGAGGTCAAGACTCTGACCGCCTCGGACGCTTGGTCGGTCTTCGACTGGGACCTCCGCGGCAGCGGCGGAGCGGTGATCCCCGACGGCCACTACAGCTGGTCCTATCGCGGGACCGAGGGCTGGGGCAACAATGCGGCGCCGTTCGCGAGATCGGGCTCCTTCGACCTCGACGCGACGGCGCCCACGACGACCGCCACCGCCACTGGCTCGCTCCATCCCACGGGCTGGTACACCGCGACGGTGACGGTCCGGCTCGCAGGCAGGGACGCCTTCAGCGGGATGCGCACGACGTACTACCGGCTGGATGGCGGCAAGAAGACGCGATACACAGGGCCGATCGCGATCGCGCGGTCGGGTGACCACCAGCTCGAGTACTGGTCCGTCGACAAGGCCGGCAACGCCGAGCGCAGCCGAACCCTCGAGGCCAAGGTCGATGTCAGCCCGCCGGTCACCGCGCCGGTCCTGACCGGTCCGGTCGGCGAGGCCGGCTTCTACCGCGACGACGTGACCGTCGGGCTGAACCCGACCGACGCCCACAGCGGTGTGGCCTCCAGCGAGATCGCCCTCGACGGCGCGCCGCTGGGACCGTACACGGGACCGATCGTGGTGTCCGCGGCGGGCTCCCACCAGGTGAGCTACCGCTCGACTGATCGGACCGGTCGCCGGGAGGCGACAAAGTCCGTCGCATTCACCATCGACCGGACGGCTCCGTCGATCGGCGCCGCCGAATCCGTCGCGCCGTCCGCGCCTCAGTTCTCGCCCAACGGCGACGGCCTGGCGGAGACGATCGGCGTGAGCCACGCTCTGAGCGAGCGCGGCGCCATCCGGCTGGAGGTGTCCGGCGCTGGCGGTGGACCGACCGTGCGCAGCCTGACGATCCCGGTGGCCCGGGCCGGCCCGGGCTCGATCAGCTGGGACGGGCGCAACGACGCCGGCCAGTACGTGCCCGACGGCGACTACACGCTGACGCTGACTCCGCTCGATCGGGCGCGGAATGCGGGTCCGCCCCGGAGCGTCGACGTCGGGGTGTTCGGCGCGTTCGTCGGGCTCAGCCCGGCGCCGGTCCGGTTCTACCCGCAGGACGAGGACGCGCTGGCGCCGCGGACCGCCGCCAGGTTCACTCTCAAGGCGGCCGCGGACGTGACCCTGCGAGTGGTCAACAAGGCCGGGATCACGGTCCGGACGATCAACGGCCCGTACCCGGCCGGGCCGGTGGCGATCGCCTGGGACGGCCGAACCGACGGCGGTGGCTTCGCGCCGCAGGGGCTCTACCGGATCGTGGTCGGGGCCACCGTGGGCGGCCGCTCCGAGACGCATACGACTTCGGTCCAGGCGGCGGCGTTCGAGCTCAGGCCGTCGGCGACCACCGTCCGACGCGGCCGGAAGATGACGCTCACGGTGGTCACCAGCGAGTCGCTCAAGGGCAGCCCGCGGTTGACCGTCCGGCAGTCCGGCCGGGCCGCCTACGCGGTCAAGCTGACCCGGATCGGGGCATCGACCTGGCGCGTGACGTGGCTACTGAAGACCGGCGGCCGCGCCGGCACGGTGACGCTCACCGTCACGGGCATCGACGCCGCCAACGGTCGCAACTCGACAGTCCTGGGCCTGCGTCTCAGGTAGCCTCGACGGGGCCGCGCCCGAGCGACAGCCCGCTTCCGGGCCTGGTTTGTCAGAACCTGACACGATCTGCGGCACGTCGGCCTGGGTCGGGCCGGAAATCTGACAGCCCGTGTCACGTATCCCGGCAACAATCGAGCGGTCCGCGACACGGAGGAGCGCCATGGCGACCGGCATCCAGGTAGTCATCGACTGCGCCGACCCAGGGCGCCAGGCCGATTTCTGGGCCGAGGCGCTCCACTATGCGATCCCCGCCCCGCCGCCCGAGTTCAGCACCTGGCAGGACTGGGCGCGGGCGCAGGCCATTCCCGAGGAGCACTGGAACGACGCGAGCGCGATCGAGGATCCGGACGGCAAGGGTCCGCGGGTGTTCCTCCAGCGGGTCCCCGAGGGCAAGGTCGCAAAGAACCGGTTGCACCTCGACCTCAACGTCGGTGGCGGCCACGGCGTCCCGCTCGAGGAGCGCCGTCAGCGCGTGGACGCGGAGGTCGCCCGGCTCAAGGGCCTCGGCGCGACCGACGAGCGCGGCTCGATCGAGAAGAGGGGCGAGTACTGGGTTCGGATGAACGACCCCGAGGGCAACGAGTTCTGCGTCCAGTGACCGACGACCGAGGGGGGCCGAACCGGTGACACATCCGATCCCGCCCGAGGCGTTCCTGGCCGCCTACCCCGAGCGGATGCAGGCCATCGCGGAGAGGCTCCGAACCCTCGTGCGGCAGACCGTGCCCGACGTGCTCGAGCGGGTGCGCCCCGGTTGGCGGCTGATCGGCTACGACCTTCCCGTCGGCCGAACATCCGTCTTCTTCGCCTACGTGGCGCCCGAGTCGAAGCACGTCCACCTGGGCTTCCACGTCGGTACGCTGATGGCCGACCCGGAGGGGCTCATGCTCGGCGCGCACCTCCAACTCAAGAAGGTCCGCTACCTCACCTTCAGGCCGGGCAAGCCGATCTCAGAAGCGACGCTGATCGGATTGATTCGCGAAGCGGCCCGGGTCGCCACCCTGTCACGCCGCGACCGACTGTCACTCGAGCTGGATCGCGCCTGGGGACCAGGTCGGGCCTGACGGAGGACACCGCGAGATCGGCGGGTTGCCTCTTGACAAGTGACCCGATGGTCACATATTGTCGCCGGCATGGACGAGGTGTTCCGGGCGCTGGCCGACCCGACCCGCCGCTTGCTGCTTGACCGGCTGTTCGTTCGCGACGGCCAGACGGTCGGGGAGCTGGCGAGCGGGCTGGAGATGACCCGCTTCGGGGCGATGAAGCACCTGCGGATCCTCGAGGCCGCGGGTCTCATCGCCACGAAGAAGGTCGGCCGGGAGAAGCTCCACTACCTCAACCCAGTCCCGATCCAGCTCCTCGCCGACCGGTGGGTGAGCAAGTACGCGGCGCGGTGGGCCTCGGGCCTCGGCGCCCTGAAGCGTGACCTGGAGGCCGAGATGATCGCGACCCGACCGACCCACGTGTACGAGATCTTCATCCGGACGACGCCCGAGCGATTGTGGCGGGCGATCACCGACGGGAACGACACCGCCCGCTACTACTACGGCACCGCGGTGGACTCGACCTGGGAGGTCGGCGCGCCGCTGACGTACAAGTATCCCGACGGGACGCTGGCCGCCGAGGGAACGGTCCTCGAGGTCGATCGGCCCAACCGGCTGGTCACCACCTTCCACGCGGTCTGGGACGCCGAGGTCAGCGCGGACCGGGCCCACCGGATGACCTGGGAGATCGTGCCGATGGGCGACGCCTGCCGGCTGTCCGTGACCAGCGACGATTTCGACGGCGAGACGGCGACCTACCGCAGCGTCGTTGGCGGCATGCCCGTGATCGCTTCGGGGCTGAAGACGCTGGTCGAGACCGACGAGGCGTTGGCCATCAGCGGCTGAGCGGCCGAGCCACCGAGCCGACAGCCACCGAGCGGACGAGCGACCGAGCCGACGAGCGACCGAGCCGCCGAGCTCCGGCTATCCTCCGGCGATGGATCGAGCCTCGACCTCGCCGGAGGGCCTGCCACCTGCGATCGATCCCAGCCTGGCCCGCTGCGCCTGGGCGGGGGCAGATGGCCCGCGTCCGGACCCATTGATGGTCGCCTACCACGACCAGGAATGGGGCGTCCCGGTCACGAACGACACCGAGCTCTTCGAGCGCCTGGCGCTCGAGAGCTTCCAGGCCGGCCTTTCGTGGTCGACGATCCTGCGCAAGCGCGAGGCATTCCGGGCGGCGTTCCAGCGCTTCGACCCGGAGCTCGTCGCGGCGTTCGGGCCGGACCACCGCGAGCGGCTGATGGCGGACGCCGGGATCGTTCGCAACCGCCAGAAGGTCGATGCCACGATCCACAACGCGGCCCGATTCCTCGAGGTCGCCCGGGAGCATGGCTCGTTCGCCGCGTACCTCGCCCGGGAAGTGCCGGGACCGCCCGTGCCCCTGCCCGCCGACGCCCGGCCGGACGACATCCCGCCCCGGACCGTGGTCTCCGATGCGCTGTCGATCGGCCTACGCCGGCGTGGGTTCCGCTTCGTGGGCTCGACGATCGTCTACGCCTTCATGCAGAGCGTCGGGCTCGTGGACGACCACCTGCCCGGCTGTTTCCGGTACCGCATCTGACGGGATCCCCGGGTCCCTCCGAGGGCCTGCTCAGGGGATCGGCGCGGTCGAGACCAGGGTGCTCCACATGTACGGGTCGCCGGCGGGCGACCTGGCGTTGATGACCTCGCGGAACACCGCCCCCGACACGGTCCTGGAGCCAAGGCTGCCGACGAGCGTCACCCGGATCAGCCGACCCGACACGCCGACGTCCGTCAGATCCAGGCCCGTCAGCGTGCCGACCCTGGTCCGCGCATCCGCCCCGAACATCGCCGAAAGCTGGGCGAGCGAGTACGGGGCCGTCTGCCATTTGGCCCGCGGTGATCCGGCGTCGAAGGGCGTGCCATCGGTGGCTCGATCGGGCGAACCCCGCAGATAGGGGACCGGGCCGGCGACGATCCCGCCGCTCGCCGAGGTGAAGACGTTCTCGTTGTCCTCGGTGGCCCCGCCGCCGGTCGAGTGGTAGAGCGCGTTGACGATCGCGGTCCCGCTGCGCAGGACCTGCCCGGCGGTAGCTGCCACGACCGCATTCGTCGTCGGCCACTCGCCTTGCGACCCGCGGTAGACCTGGCTCCGGGTGTCGTCGTACAGATCGTAGAAGCCCTTCCCGGGGTGGAGCCGCCGGGCGGCGTAGCTGCGGGACGCGATCGCCTGTGCCTTGAGCGCTTCGACCGGCCAGCTCGCCGGCATCTCGGCCGGCACGACGCCGCGCAGGTACAGGTCGAGCTCGGTCTCGTTGATGGCGTCGATGCCCGACGCGGTCGAGCGCAGCCGGATGACTCCGCGATATCGATCGAATGCGCCCGGCTTTGACCAGACCTGGACCCCGGCCGTGGCGACGTTGCCCGCCCGGACTCGCAGGCTCCCCTTCATCGTCTGGGCAAGCAGCACCGTGCCCGCCGCGGCGCGGACGACGACCCGCAGCCCTGTCCCGAGAGTCCGCACCTGGAGCTGGGCGTCGCGCGGGAAGGTGGCCGCGATGCCATCGATCGTCCACGGCCCGCCGCGCCCGTAGAGGCGCAGGGGCCTCGCGGCGGAGGTCTGGAAGCCGCGCAGGACGAGGATCCGGATGGGCCGCTTCGGATCGGTCGTCCCGGGCGTCGTGCCCTGGTAGTAGTGGGCGAGGATCGTCGCGGCGTCCTGCCCGGCCAGCGCCCGCCCCCGGGCGCCGTACTGGGACATCCCGACACCGTGGCCGTAGCCGTGGCCGTAGAACACGACCGTTGGGGGCGGGCTCGGGTCGGCCCCGGCGGCCGTGAACGACAGGCCGGAGCCGAGCAATCCGAGAAGCGCCAGGACGATCGGCAGGGCGAGGCTCGGGCCACGGCGCGATGCGCGCCGATCCGGAGGCGCTGCGAGCTGATGGGGGGACGTGGGCCGACCCGGACGCGCGCGCGGGGGACGGACATCAGCTCGCTGGTGCGCCACGAGAGAAGATTCCTCCCGAACGACGCGGCGCGAAACCCCCCGACGGGACCAGTCGACCCCCGACCGAAGGGCCGGGACCGAAGCGGCCCGGAGTGGCCCTAACGACCCCGGACCGGCCGCTCGCGCCGGTCGGAGACCACAGAGCGGCCACGGCCGGCGGCACCCGGCGCCGACGCGGCTCGGTCCTCTCGCTGTAGCCTGTCCGCGTGGATGCGCTGCGCACGGAGTCCCTGACCAAGCACTACGGCGGGCGTCGCCACGGACCTCTGCCGAGCGGTCCCGAGGTCGCGGCCCTCAGCGAGCTCACGATCCAGGTGAACCCGGGCGAGATCTTCGGATTCCTCGGCCCCAACGGCGCCGGCAAGACGACCGCGATCCGACTCCTGCTCGGCTACCTCCACCCAACGGCCGGGCGTGCCGAGGTGCTGGGGCTCGACAGCCAGGTCCAATCGGTCGAGATCCGTGCCCGGGTGGGCTACCTGCCCGGCGGGATCGCCCTGTACGACGGGATGGCCGGGCTCGACCTGCTCGACTACTTGGGCCAGCTCTACGGACGGGCACCCGTCCGTCGGGCCGAGCTCCTCGACCGGCTCCAGCTCTCGGCGGCGACCCTGCGCCGACCGGTCCGCGACTACTCGCGCGGGATGCGCCAGAAGATCGGGATCATCCAGGCCCTTCAGCACGACCCCGAGCTGGCCGTCCTCGACGAGCCGACGGAGGGCCTCGACCCGCTCATGCAGCGGGCCTTCTACGAGGTCCTCGACGACCTCCGCGCGGCGGGCCGGACGATCTTCTTCAGCTCCCACGTCCTGTCCGAGGTCGAGCGGGTATGCGACCGGGTGGCGATCATCCGGACCGGACGTCTGGTCGCCCTCGAAGACGTCAATGCGCTCCTCGCCCGGCGCAAGCGCCACGTCGAGCTGCGCTCCCGGGGCACGCTGCCCGACCTCAGCGCCGTGCCCGGGGTGACCGGGTTCGCGCTGCACGACGGGCTACTGACGTGCCAGCTCGAGGGTGACGTCGGGCCGTTCCTGGCGGCCATCGCCGGCCTCCCGGTGACCGACCTGACCATCGAGCCGGCCCATCTCGAGGAAGCCTTCCTCGAGTTCTACGAGGGCGCCGAAGGGAATGGGGCAGGTCCGAGCGACCGGACCGGGCTCGAGGAGGGCGTCGCCGTCGCGCCCTCCACGCGAGGCGGCTCATGAGCGCACGGGTCTTCGCCCGGACCTGGCGAGCGCAGCGCACGAAGCTCCTGGCGGTAGCCATCGGACTGGCGGTCTGGGGCACGCTGATGCCGATCATCTTCGAGGCGTTCAAGGAGCAGATCCAGTTCATCGTGGGGTCCGGGGCGATCCCCGAACAGCTCACCCAGTTCGGCGGCGGCGACCTGTTCACCCTGCCGGGCACGATCGCCCTCGGCTTCATCCACCCCATCGCGGTCGCCCTGGGGCTCGTCTTCGCGCTCGGCTTTGCCGTTGCGTCCGTCGCGGGCGAGCGCCAGCGCGGGACGCTCGAGATCCTCCTAGCCCGGCCGCTGTCGCGGCGGCGGCTGTACCTCACGCTGCTCGGGGCGACGATCCTGTTCGTCGCGGTCGCGATGGCGGCCCAGGTCGCCGGTACGTGCATCGGTGCGGCGCTGGCGGGGGCGCTGGACGAGCTCCGGCCCGATCGACTCGGGCTGATGTGGCTCAACGGGGTCCTGGTCTTCGCCGCGTTCGGGTCGGTCTCGCTGGCCGCGTCGGTCTCGTTCGACCGGCTGAGCCCGGCCCTCGCGTTGAGCCTGGCCTTCGTCCTCGTCTCCTACTTCCTCGAAATCCTGGGCTCGCTGTGGATCGATGCCCGGGGGCTCCAGCCCTACTCGCTGTTCCACTACCTCGATCCGAAGGGCGCCCTGAACGGGTCGATGACGGCCGGCGACTGGCTCGTGCCGCTGGGGGTGTTCGCGGCCGCGTTCATCGTGGCGATGGTCGTCTTCCCGCGGCGGGACCTGGGCGCCCCTTCCTGACCCGGGACGAGGAACGACCCCCGGCCGGTTGGGCCCGGGGTCGTTGGCACGGGAGGTGGGTGCGGGACGCGACCCCTACTTGACGGTCAAGGTCCCGGTCATGCCTGGATGAACGTCGCACTTGAAGGCGTAGGTGCCGGTGGTCAGGGCATCGACCTGGTAGGTCTTCGTGCCCGGTCCGCTGAACACATCCGAGCGGAAGACCGGCTCGGCGCCGTCGCGCGAAATGGCGATGTTGTGCGGGTCGCTCGTCTGGCTGTCGAACACCAGTTGGAACGCCTTGCCTGCCGGGGCGGTGGCCTCGGTCGTCGTGAAGGCCTGCCCGGAGGCGACGATCTTCACGGCGTTCGGATCGATCGGTGCCTGGCTGGGTTCACCGGCGACGGCCGCGACGCTGCAGGCCGCAGAAGCGAGCGCCACGCTAAGCAGGACGCCGGTGAGCGTGATGCTTGAGAGGAAGCGGTTCATCGTGGTCACTCCTTGGTCGGCCCGTTGTTTGGCCGGGTCGTCAGGCGGCGACGCCGGCGTTCGACGGGCCGCTGACGCGGTCGACGAGCGAGCGGACGATCGCCACGGGGCTGCCGTAGGCACGGTAGGTCGCGATGGCCACGATCGCGACGATCGCGATCTCGATGCCGGTGGCGATGTAGCCGGTCGAATAGCGGGCACCGAACATGACCCAGCCGGCGATGGTCGCGGCGGCGAAACCGCCGAGGGCCACCTGGATGAGGCCGCGGTACCGGACCGCGAGACCGACCGGGACGAGCATCGTCACGGCCAGCGTGGCAAAGCCCGCGCCGTTGGCCAGGAACATCAGGCCGCCGAGGGTGGCGTGGATGTAGGCGGTGGCGACGGTCAGCCCGACGAGTGCCACGCGCAGCGCGACATCGGCGAGGGACGGTCGGGTGGCCTGGGCGGAGCTGTTCATCGGATCCTCCTCAGTTTGCTTGGGACTGATGGGTCATCTTCTTCGGCGTTTCGATCGGTTCGTCAGCGACCAGCCGATGCCGGCAGTGTCCGATGCGTGACAGCGCAGGCGGCAGGGCCGAACGCCGACGCAAGAGCGCGATTTACGGCCCCGGACGGAGGCGACTGATGTCGACCGACGGGTCAGCGGATCTCGACCGACGGGTCAGCGGATCTCGACCGACGGGTCAGCGGATCTCGACGATCCGGTAGCGCAGCCGGCCCGACGGCACGACCGCCTCGACCTCGTCGCCCGCGGCCCGATCAAGCAGCGCCGCGCCGATGGGCGAGCTCGTCGAGATCCGACCCGAGGCCGGGCTCGCCTCGGTCGAGCCCACCAGGGTGTAGATCTCCTCCTCGCCGAACGGGCCCTCGACCACGACCGTCGAGCCGAGCCGCGAGCGACCGCCCTCGACACCCTCCTCGATGAGCACGACGTCGCGGAGCAGGTCCTCGATCGCGCGGATCCGGCCCTCGGCGAAGGACTGCTCGCGCCGGGCCTCGTGATAGTCGGAGTTCTCCTTGAGGTCGCCGAGCTCGCGGGCGGCCACGATCCGGGCGACGATGGCCGGACGGATGACGGTGGTGAGCTCCTCCAGCTCCGTGCGCAGGGCGGTCAGCCCGGCTTCCGAGAGCTGCGTGGGGTCCTTCGCCGCCTTGCCGGCGGCCGCTTCCCGGGCGCGGAGGGACATCCGGCGCGGAGCCGGTGGCGTGTCCGACGAGCGAGTGGCGCGGGTCGCCGATCCGGCCGCGCCAAGCGCCGTCCGCGACCGGAGCACACCGGTTCGCCGGGTCGGATCGGTCTTGCCACCGGCGCCGCCCCGGCCGGCGGCGGCGCGGCGTTCGGCGTCGGTCGCCGGAGTCGCATCGTCGTCCACGAGGAGAGCGCCGCTGATCCCGTGCTGCTTGCGGACCCCCTCCGCGGTCTTGAGGTTGGCGAACGGGAGGATCACCGCCGGATCGTGCAGCCTGGCGGCGACCTCGGCAGGGACGCCGGCGGCGAACGCCTCGAGCAGGGCGTCCTCGTATTCCTCGGGTGCGTCGGTCTCGGCCCACCAGACGCGCAGCCGGTCGAGCTCCGCCAGCGTCTTCAGCCAGTACCCCCCGGCGTACGGCTTGCGGTCGCCCAGTGGCGTTCGTCCGAAGGCGGCGATCCGGGAGCCGATCGAGGCGCCCGATGTGCCGATGTAGAGCACCGACTGGTCCGCGAGCCAGAATGCCTGGAGCCGGGCGGCCAGCTCCCGGCCGGTGGGCCGCGCGCCGTCGACCCGCAGGCTCGGGACTCGCTCTAGCCAGCGACCGACCGTGTTGAAATCGATCGGCGCGCTCGCGCCCGCGCCGGGGAGCTCGACGAGGTACACCCCGGCCCGGTTGGACCGGACCGGGATCGTCCAGGTCGTCGGGCCGTCGGCCATCAGCCCAACGGAGCGCAGCAGCTCGGCCGCGCCCGACGCGACGGGGCGGCCGGAGGGAGCGATCTCGTCTGACAGCGTTCGCATCCTCCTGGCGTGCGCCGGCGATGTCCGCCGCGCCGGGGCTAGTCTAGCCGGATGCCCGACGGCTCAGGCGAACCCGGCCGGGATCGGCCGATCGGACCAGCGCCGTCGTGGCATCGGGCCGGTCTGGCCGTATAGTCGCGCACATGTTCCGCCGCACGATGGCCGGCCCAGCGCTCGTGGCCGTGCTGGTGGCCGTCGGCCTGTTCGTCGTCAGCGGCACGCCCGGGCTCGGCTCGCCGACGGCCCTCGCCCCGACCCCCGGCGGTCCCGGCTCGAGCCCAGGCGGATCGAGTCCGGCCGGCTCCGGGGCGATCAACGCCTCGGCGCAGCCCTCGAGCGCCCCGGGGACGCTCCAGCCCAGCGCGACACCGGCCCCGCCCGCCTCGCCGCCGCCCGGCACGCCGGGTTCCGTGGGGATCGCCCTGGCGGCCCGCCTCCAGAAGTCCCTCGACGCGTTCGCGGCCGCTCACCGCCTGCCCGGGACGAGCGTGACGATCACGTGGGCGGATGGACGGAGCTGGACCGGTACCAGTGGTCTCGCGGACGTCCGTGCCGCCCGCCCCGTCACGCCCGACACGGTCTTCGCGGTCGCCAGCATGAGCAAGACGTTCACCGCGGCGCTGATCCTGGGCATGGTCGACGAGGGCCGGGTCAGTCTCGACAGCAAGGTAGCCACGATCCTGCCGACGGTCCGCCTCGGAACGCCAGGCAGGCCCATCCCGGCCGGCATCACCGTCCGGATGCTCCTGGACCACACCAGCGGGCTGGCCGATTTCTTCTTCTCCAAGGGCATCGACAAGGCGTTGCTGGCCGGGCGCGGCGCGACCTGGACGCCGGCCATGTCGCTCGCCCGCGTGGGCAAGGCGCTGGGCAAGCCAGGTCGATCGTGGAACTACTCGAACACCAACTACGTGTTGCTCGGGCTGATCGCGGAGAAGATCGGTGGCAAGCCCTTCGCCAAGCTCGTGCGGACCCGTCTGCTCCAACCGCTGGGTCTCGATGGCATCTTCATCCAGGGCGTCGAGCGCCCGACCGGACCTCTGGCCCTGGGCTACTACTACTCGCACCTCGGTCCGTCGGCGCGGCCGATCGCGCTTGCCGATGCCGGCCGAAGCGTGGTCCCGTTCACCTCGGTGGTCACCGCGGCGGGGACGGCCGGCAACGTGGCCGCGACGTCGGCCCAGCTCGCGAGGTGGGCCCGGGCGCTCTACGGCGGCTCGGTGCTGCGAGCCGAGACGCTGGCCATGGCGGTCGCGGATGCACGGGTGACCGCGCGGTTCCGACCGTACGTGCCATACGGCCTCGGAGTCCAGGTGACGACGATCGGCCGTCACCCCGCTCTCGGCCACAGCGGCCGGTTCATCGGCGTCCGCGGCGAGCTGCGCTACCTGACCGACGCCGGCCTGGCGATCGCCATCGTCACCAGCCAGAACGGGGCCGACGTCCGACCCCTGGTGGCCAAGCTCGTCGCCTTCGCGCTGCCCAAGCCGGCCGTGCCCGCGTCGCCCGTGCCAGGCGTGCCCGCGTCGCCGACGCCAGCAGCCCCTTAGCGACTCGAGCGACCCGCCGTACGCGTCCGGATCGGCTTGTGATGGGCGTGGTGGCCGCGCCCATCGCGGCTCGCGGCTGCGGCATCCCGACCGAAGCCCCGGATCGGGCGCGCCTCGATCGTGCGATCCGGCTCGAAGCCCTCGACGACCCGGTAGGGGATCGCCGTCTTGATCAGGCGCTGGACCCCGCGCAGCAGCTCGACCTCGTCCATGCATACCAGTGAGATGGCGATGCCCGTCGAGCCGGCTCGACCGGTTCGCCCGATCCGATGGATGTAGTCCTGGGGCTCGAATGGGAGCTCGAAGTTGACGACGTAGGGGAGCTCCTCGATGTCGAGGCCGCGCGATGCGACGTCGGTTGCCACGAGGCAGGTCACTTCGCCACGCTTGAATTCCTCGAGAGCACGGGTCCGCTCGGGCTGGCTGCGGTCGGAGTGGATCGCCACTGCGTTCACGCCCCGTCGGTCGAGATACGAGGCCAGTCGACTGGCGGCCAGCTTCGTCCGGGTGAAGACGAGGACCTGCTCCATCCGGTCGCGCCGGATGAGATGGATCAGGAGGTCCTCCTTGCGGTCGCGGTCGACCGGGTACAGGACCTGCTCGACGCCTTCCGCGGCGGTGAAGCGCGCGGACACCTCGACAGTCTCCGGGTCGTGCAGGAACTCCTTCGACAGCCGGCGGATCTCGTCCGAGAAGGTCGCGCTGTACAGCAGGTTCTGGCGTCGATCCGGCAGCAGCCCGACGATCTTGCGGATGTCCGGGATGAAGCCCATGTCGAGCATCCGGTCTGCCTCGTCGAGGACCAGGATCTCGACCTGGGAGAGGTTCACTGTCCGCTGGCCGACGTGATCCATCAGACGCCCCGGCGTCGCCACCAGGATCTCGACCCCCGAGCGGAGCTCCTTGATCTGGGGCTCGATCGGGACTCCGCCGTACACCACCGCCGAGCGCAGTGGCACGTGTCGGCCGTACGCTTCGACGCTCTCGTTGATCTGCATCGCCAGCTCGCGGGTCGGCGTGATGATCAGCGCCCGGACCGGGTGGCGTGCAGGCGAGAAGCTGGTGTTCGCGGTGTCTTTCAGCCGCTCGAGTATGGGCAGGGTGAAGGCGGCGGTCTTGCCGGTCCCGGTCTGCGCGGCGGCGAGCAGGTCCCGCCCGGCAAGGACTAGGGGGATGGCTTGTTCCTGGATGGGGGTGGGCTCCGTGTAGCCCTCGTCAACGACGGCGCGGAGGATGTCGGCCGAGAGACCGAGGTGGTCGAACGTCAAGCAGCGCTCCTGTGGCCCGTCGGGCCGGGGCCGTAGGGGCTGATCGTGGATATCGAACGCGGATCGGGCTGGGCTGCCCCTCGACTCCGGTCATCGAAGCCTGCGCGTCGTCCGGATGGAGCATAGCCCATCGCCCTTGAACTGCACGAGACCCCACGCCCGGCGCGAGCGAGGGTCTCCGTTCGATTCGGCGTGCGTGAGGGCGCTTCGGGGCCCCATGCGTTCTCGGCTCAGGGCCGAACGCGTCTCAGTAGCCCGCGCGAGTGTCGCTGCTGATGTTCCCCGCGTAGGGGATCGTGGCGAGGTTCGTGGCTCCGCGCGATGCATCCGCCGTGCTCGGCAGCGTGGCTCCACTCATTCGCAGATCCTCGCTCCGTCCGGATCTATCCGGTCTGAGGCGGTCGATGCGCATCGGGTCGCGACCCTTCGCCGGGTCCGGTTGGACGTGCCGCCGGTCGGTCCGTCCGCGGACCTCTGGTGCCCCGGAGTCTACGCCGTTCGGCTCCCCGGCTCAAGTCCAGGGACGTCTCGGCGGCCTCTCGGGCAAGCGTTCCGAAGGAAGCCGAAGAGCGCCGGAGCGGTGAGACTCCGGCGCTCTTTGTTCCCCCCAAATCCACCTGCGACGAAGTCGTCGATGGGCCCGGAGGATATTCCCCGCGGGGCCATCCGACGAGGGGTTCGAGCGGTCCAGGCGGCCTTTGCGGTGCGTGGCGGCACCTGTCGCGGTCGGCTCCGGAGGGGTCCGCGGCGGTCCCGGGCGGTTCGCGAAGGTTGGCTGTCGGCGGGGTCCGTCGACCTTTTCCGGCACCCGACCGGCGGGTTACCATGCCCGCATGACGACGACTGCGCTCTCCGATCGCCTCTATTTCACCGGCGACGCCGAGGCCGACCGCCTCCTGGTCAGTGAACCCCTGGCTCTGCTCATCGGCTTCGCCCTCGACCAGCAGGTCACCGTCCAGAAGGCGTTCAGCGGTCCCCTCGAGCTCAAGCGCCGGATCGGCGGACTTGACGCGGCCGAGATCGCGGCGATGGACGCGACCACGCTCCAGGACGTCTTTCGACGTCCGCCGGCGCTCCATCGCTTCCCGAACTCGATGGCCGGCAAGGTCCAGGCCCTGGCGGCCGCGATCGCTCGCGACTACGACAACGACGCGGCCCGGGTGTGGACCGAGTCCAAGGACGGCAAGGACCTGGAGCGGCGGCTACTCGGTCTGCCCGGCTTCGGGGCGATGAAGGCCACGGCGCTGATCGCCATCATCGGGCTCCGGCTCGGCGTCCAGCCGCCCGGTTGGGACGCCGTCCGGCCGACCCATCCGACGCTCGGCGATGTTGACTCGCCGGAGTCGCTCGCCCGCTACCAGGACGGCAAGCGGGCCTACAAGGCGGCGCTCAAGGCGAAGAGCGGCTGAGGCTGAGCCGCGATCGGGAGTCCATCCCGCGGCCGGGCCAGATCCTCGCCGTCCCTTATCTCGGGGTTGGAACCCGCCTCTGAGGCGCGGACCGGTGAGGGCCCGGACCAGTGAAAGTCCAAACCGGCTCGCGGTGACCCGCGGCACCGGGCCGCTTGACCGCCGATCGGCCGGGGCACACCATGCCGAGGCCCCATGGATCGTCGCCTAACGCCCGCGCTCGGCCTCGTCGCCCCGGCCGCCCTGCTCGTGGCTGCCGCCGTGCTCGGGAGCTGCCAGCCGGTCGAGATGGGCCTCGTGCCTGCTCCGGCGCGATCGATCGTGCCGATCGCGTCCGGGGCTGCGACTCCGGCCGCCTCGGTGGGCTCGACGGAAACGTCGCCGCCCCTGGCGTCCCGGACCCCGACGACCCTGACGCCGCCCGGGCCGTCCCCGATCGTTGGGCCGTCGCCCAGCCAGACGGCCTCGGGCCTGGCCCTGGATCCACCGCCAACCGCAGGCCCATTCGAGATGGACCTCTATCGAAAGGGCGATTTCACGACGGAGAAGCGGCCGATCTGGTGCGCTCCGGCTGCGCTGCAGACGATGATCAACATCATGTCGCCGAGCGCCGACACGAGCCGGGCCACCCAGCAGCTCCTGCACAGGATCTCGCGCAAGCTCGGTCCGGCCCCGGACAAGGGATCCGAGCCCGAGGGGATGGCGCAGACGCTCACCTCGCTGGACTACGGCGGCTACCAGGTCATCGCCGTCAAGACCCGGGCGGCCGCGTTCAAGGCAGCTGCGCGCGCGATCCGGCTGACCGGCCGGCCCGTCGCTCTGCTCGTCTGGCGCGGCGCCCACAACTGGGTGGTGTCCGGCTTCCGGTCCACCGCGGACCCAGCCCTGGGCGATGCGTTCAAGGTCACCGACCTCTGGATCGAGGATGTCTGGTATCCGCGCATCAGCGACATCTGGGGCAAGTCCCGGCCGCCCGACAGCCTGGTTCCGGTCGGGCTGATGCCCGAGGACTACCTGCCCTGGAAGCGACCGACCGGCCGCTACCCGGGCAAGGACGGCAAGTTCGTGCTGATCGTGCCGACGGTGCCAGCCGCCGGTTGAGCCGCCGGCCATCGTGGAGTGGCCCGGCTACCGCTCAGTGGGCCGGCTACCGCTGAGTGGCGATCGCTTAGTCGGCGAGACCGCCCCCGGGGCTGGCGTTGGACGCCGATCGAGAGTAGGATGGTTGCATGAGCAACTATCAAGAAGCGACCGTGGACCCTAGCCCGACAACCACGGACGACACCATCCGCAGGGCGCTGCGCCACGGGCATACCATCGATATCACCACGACCGGACGGAAATCGGGCATGCCGCGCCGGATCGAGGTCGTATTCCACAACTTCGACGGGCGGATCTACCTGTCGGGGATGCCGCGCGCCAACCGGCGCCGAAGCTGGCTTGCCAACCTGGTTGTGCACCCGGCCTTTACCTTCCACCTGAAGGGTCCGGTCTCGGCCGACCTCCCGGCGACTGCGCGCGAGGTGACCGATCCAATCGAACGCCGCGCCGTGCTGACTCAGGTCGCACGGGTCTGGAACCGGACGGACGTCGACGCCATGGTCGCCCACTCCCCGCTCGTCGAGGTGACGGTCCTCGATCGCGCGGCGTAGAGGTCCTGTCCTAGCGCCGATCGCGCACCAGGGCCTCGAACAGGTGGTCCAGCGTGGCTGCCGGGTCGTCGGTCATGCCGGTGTGGACCGGTGAGGGCTGGACCATCGTGCTGCTCGGCGCCACCAGCCAGTGGAAGCGCTCGGGCCGGCTGAGCCGGGCGATGGGGCCGGCCTCCGGGTCCCCGGCGGCGATCCGGGGGATCGCTGCGAGATGGGCGCGGACCTCGGCCGGGTCACAGCCCGGAGCCAGCGCCGCGAGCACCGCCTCGTCCAGCTCGACTCGCGCGTCGAGGAACCGGCGCGGCCTCGAGTGAAGGACGATGCCCGCGTTCATCGACTCCCCACGCTCGACCCGCGGGATCACCCGCACAATGGCGTACTCGAACGGGCTAGGTCGCGCCGCGGGCACGGTCCGCCTCCTCCACGAACGGGCGCGGCGCCTCGAGTCGGGTCAGGAGGTAGTCGACGTAGGCCGTCCGCTCGGCCTCGGCGTCCTCACCCAGCCAGGCCGCCGGGATCCCCGCGACGATCGGCTCCAGGAGCTCCCCGGTCACCCGTGGCGCCAATCGCCGGTCGGCCTCGGCGATCGACCCGGCGTACGGCAGCAGGACGTGGTCGACCAGCTGGGGGAACGTCCGGCGGGCATGCTCGGCCGGGTCGCGCCAGGTGAAGTGGACGTAGAGCGCCGCCCCGTGGTCGATCAGCCACAGCCGCCGGTGCCACACGAGCAGGTTCACGTTGCGCGGCGTCCGATCGACGTTGGCGATCAGCCCGTCGAACCAGACGATCTCGGCAGCCAGGGCGGCATCGGGCACTTCCGCCCCCGGTCGAGCGCCGGCTGCCGGTTCGAAGGGCAGGGCGCCCGGCAGGAAGTCGATCCCCAGGTTGAGGCCGGGGCTCCGGGTCAGCAGGTCCTGGATCTCTTGGTCTGGCTCGGCCTTGCCCAGTGCCGGATCCAGCTCGATCAGCACGATCTCCGGCACGGGCAGACCGAGCGCGCGCCCGAGCTCGCCGGCCAGCAGCTCGGCCACGAGCGCCTTGGGTCCCTGGCCCGCGCCGCTGAACTTGGTGACGTACAGCCCGTCATCGTCGGCCTCGAGCAGGCCGGGCAGCGAGCCGCCCTCCCGGAGCGGCGTGACGTAGCGGGTCGCCGTCACGTGCCGAAGCTGCGCCACGGGCGCCTCCGTGGAGGTCGTCATGGCGGAGAGCGTAGCCGAGCCGCCCGCCTGGCGATCCACGGTCGCGCCAGCGGCGGTCGGGCCAGGGCCGTCGCGCTAGGGGTTGCCGCTGAACGTGTCGCAGCCGGCCGGGTCGCCCGCCTTGTAGCCGGTCGAGAACCACTTCTGGCGCTGGGCCGCCGAGCCGTGGGTCCACGACTCGGGGTTCACCGAACCTTGGGTCTGCTGCTGGATGCGGTCGTCGCCGACCGCCGCCGCGGCATCGAGCGCATCTGCGATCTGGGCGTCGGTCAACGGGACGAGATAGTTCGTCGCCGCAGCGTTGTGGGCCCACACCCCGGCGTAACAGTCGGCCTGCAGCTCGATCCGGACCGCACGGCTGCCGGCGCCGGTGTCGCCCGAGTTACCGGTCAGGGTGCCCTCGAGGTCCTGGACGTGATGGCCGTACTCGTGGGCGAGGACGTAGGCCTCGGCCAGGGGCCCCCCGGTCGCTCCGAACTTCGTGCGCAGATCATTGAAGAAGCCGAGGTCGATGTAGACGTACTTGTCGGACGGGCAATAGAACGGACCCGAGGCGGCGCTGGCGAACCCGCATCCGGTGTTGATCTGATCGGTGAAGAAGCGCGTCCGGGCGGGCTCATAGCGGCTGCCGGCTCGGGCGAACTCGTCGGTCCAGTACGCCTGGATGCTGTTGATGTAGCCGAGGATCCGGCAGTCCTCGCGGGCGTTGGCGTCCGCGCCGGTCTTGCACTCGTTGGCCAGCGTGGTGCTGGCCGGACCGGCACCACTTCCGTCGCCGACGACCTGCCCCGACAGCGCCCCGAGGTCCCCGGGGTTGCCGCCCAGCAGCACGTAGGCGAGAAGCAAGATCAGGCCGAGCCCGCCACCGCCGCCGATGGCCACCCCGCGACCGCCGATGCGACGGCCCCTGACGTCCTCCACCTGTGACGGATCGAGCGGGGCCCCCGGCCTGAATGTCATCGTTCCTCCTCAGTCCAGCGCACAGTATCCGGTAAGCCTCGGTCACGGGCCGCATCGTCGGTGCGCCTTCGCAGCCTCGATCCCTTGCATGCGCATCACGCAGGCCCGGCGCGGCTGGACGAATCAGGCCTAGCTCGTGGCATTACTTGACAGTTCCTGGCAGGTATCAGCGGTATGGTCTGGGCAACGACAGATCGGCTGAAGCGATCACCGGACCAGGAGGCGCCGTTCCATGTACGACCTCGAACTTGCTCGTCTTATCCACGCCGACCGGGAGCGCGAGATCGAGCGCAACCTGCGCGCCCGCGCCGTCCGGATCGCCCTGGCGGACCGCGATGCCAACGAGTTCGTGCCTTCACTGACCGACCCACCCGCCCGGACCGCGCAGGCCCTGTGGATCGCCGCCCTGCGCCGGGCGGTCTAGGCCGACTCCGCGTAGCGAGCCAGCGTCGCACGCGCGATCGCAACCAGGCGATCGCGGATCTCGACCGGCTCGATGATCTCGAGGTCAGGGCTGACTGCCAGAAGCATTGCGGGCACCTCGTCGGGCCAGTCCACCCGCAACCTCAGATGCGTCCAGCCGTCGGGATCGCCGTCGGCCGGGAGCGTCACTGCGGCATCCACGGCGCGGTCGCCGACCGCACGGCGAAGCCAGCCGATCCGGTCGGGAGCGACGCGCACGGTCACGTCGACTCGTGGCGCATCGCGCTCGTACGCGGTGCTCGATTCGGCCCAGAACGCGGCCAGGTCGAAGGCCTCCGGTCGCTCGAATCGCTCGTCGAGTGGCCGCGCGCCCGTCACCCGCCCGACCCGGTAGGTTCGGATCGACGTGTCCGCGACCGCGACCACGTACCAGACGCCGGCCTTGAGCACGAGGCCGAGTGGCTCGAGCGTGCGCTGGACCACCTTGTCACCGCGCTCGTAGTCGATGTCCACCCGGCGGCTGTCCCAGACCGCCTCGGACAGGACTCCCAGATGGGGCACCGGCTCGCCCGCCTGGAACCAGCCGCTGGCGTCGAGGTGGAAGCGCTCGACCAGGCGTGACGCCCGCGTGCGCAGCTCCGGCGGGAGCGCCGCGAGCACCTTCAGGCGCGCTGCCGTGACCACCGTGCCCAGGCCGAGCTCCGCCGCCGGACCGGGCAGGCCGGACAGGAAGATGGCCTCGGCCTCATCGGCCGTCATCCCCGTCAACCGCGTGCGGTACCCATCGACGAGGCGAATCCCGCCGTGCGGTCCGCGCTCGGCGTAGATCGGCACGCCGGCCTCGCTGAGCGCCTCGACGTCGCGATGGATGGTCCTGACCGACACCTCGAGCTCGGCCGCGAGCTCACCCGCGGTCAGCAAGCCGCGCGTCTGCAGCAGGAGCATGAGCGAGACGAGGCGAGAGGCGCGCATCATGCCAAGCATAGCCCTGTACATGACGAATGGTGTCAGGTTTGGGGCAGTACAATGTCGACCATGACCGACGAGCACGACCCCGGCGCCGAGCGGGCCGGTGCCCGGGCCGCCGAGGTGGAGTCGGCCGCAGCCGAGCCGATCGACGTCAAGGGTGGCGGGTCGATCCGGATCGGGACCGCGTCGTGGACGGACCCGACGATGACGGCCGGTGGCGTGTTCTACCCGGCCGGCGCCGACACCGCCGAGGAACGCCTGAACTACTACGCCTCGACGTTCCCGCTCGTCGAGGTCGATGCCACGTACTACGCGCTGCCGGCCGCACGGACCGCCGAGCTATGGGTCGACCGGACCCCGCCCGACTTCACGTTCGACATCAAGGCTTACGCCCTGATGACGGGGCAGGGGACGGAGACCAAGCGCCTGCCCAAGATCATCCGCGACGAGCTCCCCGACGATCAGCGGGCCAAGGCCCGGATCTACGGCAAGGACCTGCCCGACGAGCTGCGTGACCAGGTCTGGACGATGTTCCGCGAGGGTCTCGCCCCGCTCGCCGAGCGTGGCCAGCTCGGGTCGATCCTGCTCCAGTACCCGCGCTGGGTCTTCCCGTCGTGGGAGAACCGGGCGATGATCGAGGACGCGGTCGAGCGGCTTGACGGCTGGCAATGCGCAGTCGAGTTCCGCAACGGATCGTGGCTCAACGAGAAGAACGCCGAGCGAACGATCCGGTTCCTGGCCGACCGTGGTATCGCCTTCGTCATGGTCGACGAGCCGCAGGGCTTCAAGAGCAGCGTGCCGCCGGTGACGGCGGTGACCTCGCCCGACCTGGCCCTGGTCCGGTTCCACGGCCGAAATGCAGCGACGTGGGAGGCCAAGGGCATCACCCCGGCCGAGCGTTTCCGCTACCTCTACTCGCGCGACGAGCTCAAGGAGTGGGTGCCCAAGATCCGCCAGGCTGCCAGTGAGGCTCGCGAGACGCACGTGCTGATGAACAACTGCTACGCCAACTACGGGACGACGAACGCGCGCGAGATCGCCCGGCTCCTGGAGGACCTGGACCAGCTGACGGCCTGACCCGTCGTGCTGACCTGCCGGGTCCGGGCCTGCCGGCTACTCAGTTGGGGAGGGTGCCGGGCCCGCCCGGGGCGCCACGGTCGCGCAGGAAGCGCTCGATCTCGGAGATGAGCTCGTCCCCGGCCGGCAGGCGCTCTTCGTCGACCATCGACTCGAGCCGCTCGACGTAGGCCCGGGTCGTCTCGTCGGCGCCGGTCGCCAGGTCCAGGCGCGTGCGGAGCTGGCGGGCCTCCTCGTCAAGCCCACCGGTCGGGACCTCGATCCCAAGGTGGCTCTCGACGGCCCGCAGGAGCGCCAGCGTGGCGACCGGGTACGGCCCCGAGACGTAGTGGGGGATCTGGGCGAAGTAACCGACGGCCGGGGTCCCGGCCTTGGCCAGGGTCATCTCGAGGACCGACAGTGCTGCGGAGGGCACCCGCAGGACCCCTTTCGGGCCTGGCTGGACATCGGCCCGGAGGAGGCCGGGTTCGGACTCGGTGCCCATGATCGGCACGGACCGGGTGTGGGGCACGGCCGCGGGGATCGCGCCCAGGCTGATCCACTCGACGACCCCGAGCTGGCCGACCAGCTCGACCACCGCGTCGGCGAACTCGCGCCAGCGGAAGTCGGGCTCGGCGCCGGTCAGCACCAGCAGGTCGCGCTCACCAAGGCGCGAATGGCGGATGGTCAGCTCGGGCCAGGTCAGCTCGGCCAGCCGTCCGTCGACGATGTCGAGCGTCGGCCGACGCGCGCGGTAGTCGAACAGGATGTCGCCGTCGAACGTCGCCACCACGGGCCCCTCGCCGGCCAACTGGGTGGCGGCACTGGTCGCGGCGGTGCCCGAGTCGACCCAGCCGTCGAGCGCCGAGATCAGCGTCGGGCTGACGAGATCATCCGGGGCATCGAGGCGGTAGAGGCTCACTGCCAAAGGATAGGCCACGATCGGCGGGAACCCCGGCGGTGCTAAGCCGGCTGGGTCAGCGGTCGAACCGCCACGAGTCAACATCGCGGACGGGTTCGTAGCCGATCGCCTGGTAGATATGGTTCGAGGTCAGGTTGGCCAGGTCGGTGAACAGGAACACGAAGTCGAGGCCCGCGTCGAGCTGGGCCTGGCTCGCACTGGCGACACACGCCGACGCGTAGCCCCGCCCGCGTCGATCGGGTGGGGTGTAGACCGGACCGACCCGGATGCCGTGGGGGGTCCGCGAGCCGACGGCGGCCAGCGAGACGGGCTCGCCATCGTCCCAGAGGTACATCCCGCCCTGGTCCAGCCGCCGGTCGACCAGGATCGGGATGTCGACCGGCAGTGCCTCCGGGAGCGCCTCGCGTTCGAACGCCTTGAACCACGCGATCAACAGCGACCGGTCCTCCAATCGGGCCGTCCGGAGGCGCCCGGGCGGAGGCGCCGGTGGTCGGACCTCGGTCAGCCGGAAGATACGCTCGGAGACGGCGAGTCGCGGCGTGCGCCCCGCTGCGAGGGTCCAGCGCTCGGCGAAGATGCCGGCCGACTCGGTCGGACCGAGGACACCCGGAAGGTCGCGATCGGTCAAGGCATCGGCCAGGGCGACCACTGCGGTCGGATCGTCCACCTCGGACAGCACCAGGTTCCAGGGCGGGGTCCGCACCGCGGCAAGGACGACGGCACCATCCGACCGGACGACCAAGAAGTCCAGCGGCTCGTCCGCCGGCGCCAGCCGAGCCTGAACGGTGGAGCAGATCCCGAGGATCAGGTTGTGCTCGGCCTCACGTGCAGCCAGGAACGGCCCGGCGGCGTCGAGAAAAGCATCGACCGTGGCGGCCTGCTCCACGGTCGGCGACGACACGGCCAGAGGCCCTCAGGCGAGCTCGAGACCGGCGGCCCGGGCGTCGCTCGCCAGTGATTCGAGCGCATCGTCGCTCGTGGCCGAGGCGCGGGCCATCGTCATCACTCGATCGACGCCGGCAGCGGCATACGCCCCGAGGAGCTCGACCCGCGGCACGCCCTCGCCGAGCTGCTCGTGCCAGATGTGGACCGAGAGCGCCAGCGTCGCCGGATCCCGACCGATCTCCTCGCAGCGCGAGCGGATGACCGGCAGGGCCTCCTCCACCTCCGCGGGTGTCATGCCGTCGAGATTCAGCTCGTCGGCGTGACGGGCAGCCAGGCGCCAGGTCACATTGGGGCCGTTCCCACCGACCATGATCGGCACACGCGGCTTCTGGATCGGCTTGGGCACGTTGATCGCGTCGCGGACGCTCGAATACTTGCCCTCGTAGGTCGCATGCGTGTGCTTGTCCCCGGCCAGCATCCGGGTGATCGCCTCGAGGTCGTCGCCCAGCCGGGCCAGCCGCTCCTTCGTCGCCGGGAAGCCGTAGCCATACGCCAGCCACTCGTCTCGCTTCCAGCCCGCGCCGATGCCCAGCTCCATCCGGCCGCCGGCGATGGCGTCCATCGTCGAGATCATCTTCGCGGTCAAGGCGGGGTTGCGGTACGCGGTGCAGATGACGATGTGCCCGATCCGGACGCGGGTCGTGATCGCCGCCAGCGCGCTCAGCGAGGTGAACGACTCGAAGGTGATCTCGTCGGTCGGACGGGGGACCGTGTGGAAGTGGTCGAACAGCCAGATCGACTCGAACCCGAGCCGCTCCGCCTGGAGCGCGACCTCGGTCGTCCGGCGCCATGCGTCGAGCGGATCCCAGCCGTTGTACTCGCCGACCCAGCCCTGCGGGACGATGGCCCCGATCTTCATGGCGTCCTCCAACGTCGTCCTGTCGTCAGCCCTGATGATGCGCCGATCCCCGGACCGCCGAGCCGCTATCCTCCCGGCAGGAGGCTCGCGATGGCTACCACCCTGCGGAAGACGGACCGGCTGGCGGCGACGATCGTCCCGTTCCTGTCGTTCTTCGAAGGCCCGTTCGCCAAGTGGAACGCCGACCCGGCGATCGCCAACTTCGCCGTGGGCAATCCGCAGGAGATGCCGCTACCCGGGTACGTCGACGCGCTGCGGGCCGCGCTGACCCCACAGGACAAGGACTGGTTCGCCTACAAGCTGAGCGAGCCGAACGCGCAGGCGGCGGTCGCCCGCGGCCTGACCGAGCGGACCGGCCTGGACTGGGATCCCGCCGACATCGCGATGACCAACGGTGGGTTCGCGGCGATCGCGGTGACCCTCCGAGCGATCCTCGAGCCCGGCGACGAGGTCGTCTTCCTCTCGCCGCCATGGTTCTTCTACGAGCTGCTCATCGCCGCCGCCGACGGAGTGCCGGTGCGCGTTCGGCTCGAGCCGCCGGCGTTCGACCTCGACGTGGCCGCGATCGAGGCCGCGATCACGCCCCGCACGCGGGCGGTGCTGTTCAACTCGCCCCAGAACCCGACTGGCCGGGTCTACCCGATCGAAGCGCTCCGGGCGCTCGGGGCGATGCTGACACGGCAGTCCGAGGATCGCGACCGGCCGATCATCCTGATCAGCGACGAGCCGTACAACCGGATCGTGTTCGACGGGATCCAGTTCCACAGCCCGGCCGAGGTCTACCCGAACACGTTGATCGACTACTCGTATGGCAAGACGCTGCTCGCCCCCGGGATGCGCATCGGGTACATCGCGATCCCGCCCACGATGCCCGACCGCGAGGCGCTCCGCCGGGCGATCTTCGTCACGCAGCTCGCGACCGGCTTTGCGTTTCCGAACGCCCTGCTCCAGCACGCCATCGAGGACCTCGAGCGCCTGTCGATCGACATCGGCGCGCTCGAGCGCCGGCGCGATCGGCTCGTTCCCGCGCTCCGGGTGATGGGCTACGAGGCGAGCCTGCCGGAGGGCACGTTCTACGTGTTGGCTCGCTCACCGATGCCCGACGACGTCGCCTTCGCCGACCTCCTGGCCAGCCATGGAGCGCTCGTCCTGCCCGGAACGATCGTCGAGGTCCCGGGCTGGTTCCGGATCAGCTTGACCGCTACCGACGAGATGGTCGAGCGCGGCCTGCCCAGCTTCGCCAGCGCCCTCGAGGCCGCCGGCCGCGCCTGAGCCCGGCTGTCCCACCAGCCCGAACGCGTCCGCGCGGGGCCGCGCCGACCTCCTAACGTTCGCTCGATGATCCGGACAACGCCGTTCCACGAGCGACTCAGCGTGCTCAACGAGACGGGCCTGTGGGAGCACTGGTCGAGCTACCTGACCGCGACTCGCTACCAAAGCTCGGAGAAGTTCGAGTACTTCGCGCTCCGCAACGCCGCCGGCCTGTTCGACACGTCGCCGTTGTTCAAGTACCGGATCCACGGCCCCGACGCTGAGCGCTTCCTGGCGGGCGTGCTGGCCCGAGACATCCGGACGTGCGAGTCGGGTCACGCCCAATACACGGTGTGGTGCGACGACCGCGGCTTCGTCGTCGAGGACGGCGTCATCCTGCGCCACGGTCCCGATGAATTCGTGCTGACCGCGGCCGAGCCGAACCTGGCGTATTTCCAGGAGCTCGTCGGCCGGCTCGACGTCGGCATCGATGAGGTCTCCGAGGACTGGGCCGTCCTCGCGGTCCAGGGCCCGCGTTCGCGCGACCTGCTCGCCGCGCTCGACGCGGTCGTCGCCAAGCTGCCCTATTTCGGTCTGACCAAGGCCAGGATGGGCAAGGTCCCCGTGCATGTCTCGCGGACCGGCTACACGGGTGATCTCGGCTACGAGGTCTGGGTCCCGTCGGGCGACGCGCTCGACGTCTGGGACGCGATCTGGAAGGTGAGCCGCGGCCAGGGGGTGATCCCGATCGGGATGACCGCGCTGTACATGGCCCGGATCGAGGCGGGGCTGGTCCTCCTCGACGTCGAATTCCACTCGAGTCGTTTTGCCTGGACCGACGCCGACCGGTCGACGCCGGTCGAGCTCGGCCTGGGCTGGATGTTCCGCGACCTGGCCAACGACGACCGGGCATTCCTCGGTGGGGACGCGATCCGGCGCGAGCTGGCCGACAAGACCTCGCGTTGGAAGCTGAGCGGCCTCGTCCTCGACTGGCGCGACTACGACCGGATCTACGACGCCGCCGGGCTCATCCCGCCCAAGGACCACACGCCCATCCAGGACGAGTACTACGTCTACGACGACGACCTCAACCAGCTCGGATACGCCACGAGCCAGATGTACTCGCCGATCCTCCAGCGCCACATCGCCCTGGCCCGCGTCCCGCTCGACCGGACGACGTCGGGTTCGCGGGTCAAGCTGGAGCTCGCGGTGAACCATCGCTACGAATACTTCGATGCCAACGTGGCCCGGCTGCCGCTGTACAACCCAGAGCGAAGGACCGCCTGACATGCCGAAGACGAAAACAGCGCCTCGGAAGTCGAACGCCCCGGCCAAGGACAGGTCGACCAGGCCGACCGCGCCGCGGGCGAGAGCTTCCGGGACGGCCGATCGAACCTACGACGCGATCGTCATCGGCGGCGGCCACAACGGCCTGACGAACGGGGCATACCTGGCCAAGGCCGGCCTCAGGACGCTCATCCTCGAGCGGCGTCACCTGGTTGGCGGCGCGGCGATCACCGAGGAGCTCCGACCGGGCTTCTGGTTCACCACGTTCTCCTATGCCCTGAGCCTGCTGCGGCCGGACATCGTCCAGGAACTCGATCTCGTGAAGCACGGGTTCATGCCGATCCTGATGCCGACGACGTTCTGTCCCAAGGAGGACGGCGACTACTTCCTCCTCGGCCAGGACCACGGCGAGAACCTCAAGGAGATCGGCCGGCAGTCGAAGCACGATGCCGATGCCTACGACGCCTTCAACCACGACGTCAACCAGGTCCTCCGGGCGATCAAGCCGCTGATGGACATGGTCCCGCCGGACCTCTTCAGCGACGATCCCGAGGAGCTGATCGCCCTGGCGGCCCTCGGCCAGCGATTCCGCAAGCTCGACAAGAAAGTCCTCCACGACGCCGTCCGGCTGCTAACCGGTTCGGCCGCCGACTTCCTCGACGACTACTTCGAGTCGGACATCATCAAGGGCTACCTGGCCTCGTCGAGCATCATCGGCACCAAGGTCGGGCCGTACTCGCAGGGCTCGGGTCTCGTCCTCCTGTATCACATCCTCGGCGAGCACGACGGTGAGATGGGGGCGTGGTCCTTCCACAAGCGCGGCAACGGCGGCTTCACCCAGGTCCTGTCGCGGGCCGCCCAGGCGTTCGGGGCCGAGATCCGGCTCGAGTCGCCGGTGGACCGGGTCATCACCAGGAACGGCCGGGCGACCGGCGTGGCCCTGAAGGACGGCACGGAATTCCACGCTCCGGTGGTCGTCAGCGCCCTGGATCCGCGCCGGACCTTCCTCGAGCTGGTCGAGCCCCGCGAGCTGCCGACGGACCTTGTCGAGAACATCAATCGGTTTCGCTTCCAGGGCACCTCGGCCAAGGTCAACTTCGCCCTCGACGCGCCGCCACGGTATCCGGCGCTGGGGGACCGGACAGACCAGTACCGCGGCTTCACCAACATCGGCCCGTCGATGGAGTACCTCGAGCGGGCCTACGACGACGCCAAGTACGGCTGGTATTCCAAGCGGCCATATCTCGACTGCGCGATCCAGTCGATGGTCGATCCGGACATGGCCCCGCCCGGCAAGGCGGTCATGAGCTGCTTCGTCCAGTACGCCCCGTACCACCTTCGGGAGAGCGACTGGGACAGCGAGAAGGAGAACCTGGGCGACACCGTCCAGGCGACGCTCGAGTCGTTCTTCCCGGGCTTCGGCAAGCTCGTCCTCCAGCGCGAGATCCGGACCCCGCTTGACATCGAGCGGACCGTCGGGCTGTCGGAAGGCAACATCTTCGCCGGCGAGTTCCTGGCGCCCCAGATGTTCTTCTTCCGCCCCGCCCCGGGCTGGTCGCAGTACCGCACGCCGATCGACGGCTACTACCAGTGCGGCTCGGGTACCCACCCCGGCGGCTGCGTGATGGGCGCCCCGGGCAAGCTCGCCGCCGGCCAGATCCTCAAGGACCGGGAGGTGGCCCGGCCTTAACGCCGGCCGCGGCGGCTCAGGTAGTCGTGCCAGAAGAGGCGGGCGGCGACCGATCGCCACGGTCGCCATGCTTCACCCAGCTTGGCCATCTCGAGCGGACCCGGGCGTCGCTCGAGTCCCTTGACCTCGGCGACCGCCCCGGCCAGCGCGATGTCGCCGACGGGCCAGACGTCCGCTCGGCCGAGAACCATGAGCAGATAGACCGCGGCCGTCCACGGCCCGATCCCGGGCACGGCCACGAGCGCCCGGTGGACGGCGTCATCGTCAAGCGCCGACAGGCCGTCGAGGTCGAGCGACCCGTCGACCACGGTATTCGCAAGCGCCCGCCCGTAACGCGCCTTCTGGCGGCTGAACCCGATGTTCAGCAGCACGGCGTCCGTGAGTTCGAGGAAGCGAGCCGCGGTCAGAGGGTCGGCCGTGGCCCGCAGCCGGTCGAACGCCGCTTGGGCTGACGCCAGCGAGACTTGCTGTTCGAGGATGAGATGAAGGAGCTCGCGAAGCCAGGTGCGCGGTCCCAGAGCGGCGGCGGACCGTACCGCTCGACGATCGCGGCCAGATCGGGGTCGCGCGCCGCGAGCTGCTGGACCGCGACCTGCAGCGATGCGGGAGTGAGCGCGGGTTCGGGCTCGGGGTCGCGGGCTACGGGATCCTGGCCGGACATCGGACCATCATGCCCGGTCCGCCGCGATACCCTAGCCGCCATGGAGATCGCGCCGGGCATCCGCCGGATCGGCACCGGGATGGTCAACTCGTACCTGGTCGAGGAGTCCGGCGCGGTGACGATCATCGACGCCGGGGCGCCCAGCTACTGGGGCGACCTGCCGCGCGAGCTCGCGGCCACGGGGAGGACCCTGGACGACGTCCGGACGGTCGTCCTGACCCACGGCCACAGCGATCACATCGGCTTCGCCGAGCGGATCCGGCGCGAGCGTGGCACCCCGATCCGGGTCCACGAGCTCGACGCCACCCTCGCCCGAGGCGAGGTCCCCAATCCAGCGAAGGGAACCGGCCCGACACGCTTCCGGCCACTGCTGGATTTCATCCTCTTCTCGATCCGCCATGGGATGCTCCGGATCCCGCGGATCAAAGAGGTCGCGACATACGGCGACGGCGCCACCCTGGACGTGCCCGGATCGCCTCGGGTCATCCTCGTGCCCGGCCACACGCCGGGCAGTGCCGTCCTCCACGTCCCGTCGCACGACGCGCTATTCGTCGGCGACGCGCTGGCCACCTTGGCCGTCACCACCGGCCTGACCGGGCCGCGCGTGGTGCCGTTCACCGCCGACCCCATCGAGGCCGTGCAGTCGCTGAGTCGGCTCGAAGGGCTGGAGGCGGGCCTCGTCCTGCCCGGCCATGGCCAGGCGTGGACCGGCGGGGTGGGGGAGGCGATCCGTCTCGTCCAGGAGTCGGTCGGCGCGGCTACGGCCTGACGCCGGCCGGACCCGCCTCAGGACCGCTCTGTGGAGTGCTCGCGGCACACCAGTTCCGCGGTCTGCCTGAGCCAGATCGCCGGATCGGCGCGGTGATACGGCCAC
>JBDTQW010000017.1:0-39520 GCA_039931975.1 Chloroflexota bacterium
CGCGCCGGTTCTCGCGCCGCTCCCAGCCGTGGCCCTCGTCGTCGTACCAGTGGACTTCGTGAAGCTTGTCCTCGATGGTCAACGCCTCGACCATGCGCTCCGTCATCAGCGGGACGACCCGCTTGTCCCTGCGGCCGTGGAGGATCAGCAGCGGGGCCTCGATCCGGTCCGCGCGATAGACCGGCGAGCCGCGTCGGAAGGATGACGCCCGGTCCGGATCGTCGGGGTCGCCCACCATCCGGTGGAGGTCGAGACGGCCGAGTCGGTCGCCGTGTCGATAACTCTCGGCGATCTCGGAATCGCCGTACAGGTCGATCCCGGCACGCCAGAGGCCGGGCTCCTCGACCATTGCGCACAGGGCGAGATAGCCGCCATAAGACCCGCCGTAGACCACGAGATCGCCATTCGACCAGGCTTGCGCCGCGGCCCAGCGCGCCATCGATGCAATCGTGCACGTCGGCGTGGCCCCACTCGTCGACGTTGGCCAGGCGGAACTCCCGGCCGTAGCCGCTCGATCCACGGAAGTCAACGTCCAGGACCGCGAACCCCTCGTGAACGAGGATCTGCTTGAACGGCAGCCACGCCCGGTAGCTCTGGCCGGTCGGGCCGCCGTGGAGGTAGACGATCGTGGGAACCCGTTTGCCGCCGCGCTTGCCGGTCGCCGTCGGCGGCCGGAACAGGTTGCCCTCGATGCGCAGTCCGTCCCGGGCCTTGAAGCCGACCCGTTCGGCCTCGACCGTCCGCGACGGACGGAGAACGGCCGGCAGGCTCTCCGTGAGACGGCGCGGCCGTGACCCGGCGGGCGCCACCTCGGGCACCGGCAGCAGCCACAGATCCTGCGACTGCCCTTCGCTTTCGCCGACCGCGGCGACCCAGGCGCCGTCGCTCGTCCAGTCGACCGCGCGCCACAGTTCGGGCCACGGGTTGACCGCCACGCCCGGAGACGCGGCCAGCGTGGGTCGGGGATGCTTGGGCGGGCGACCTCGGCCGCGCTTCGGGGGAGCCGCATCCAGCCGGGCGACGATCAGGTCGATGACCCCGTCGTGGATCTCTGGATGGACGAAGGACAGGCCATCCGGCGAGGGCAGCGGCAGGTGGCCATAGGCCCCGCCCGTCTCGCCATGCTCACGGGGACCGGCCGTCGACTGGCTGCGCTCCTCGAGACCCCCGGCCACGCGAATGACCTGGAACCAGCCGTCGGCGTCCGAAAGGATGAGCAGGCTTCCGTCGGGCATCCATCGGGGCCCGCACTCCCACGCCGATCCGGCGGGGATCCGTCGTTCCGCGCCATCCGCCAGCTCGAAGACCGACACAGCCGACCACCAGCCATGATCCTCGCGCTGGCCGGCCACGGCGACCCGGGCGCCATCCCGCGACCAGTCGAACTCGTCGACGTCGAGGCCCGCCGGTGTCAGCGGGATCGGCTCGGGAGGCTTAGGATGAGCTGCCGGTCGACCGCGCCGCGGGATCGGCGCATCGATCCACCACACCTGCCACCAGCCTCGCCGCCGCGACAGGAACGCCAAGCGGCGACCATCGGGCGACCAGCGCGGGCGACTGTGGCCCGCAGGATGCGCGTTACGCTGACTAGCCGCGATCCGTCGGCGTCGACGACCCAGATCGTTCCGTCGCGCACGAACGCCAACCGGCGACCGTCGGGAGACCACTGCGGATCGGAGATGGCCTTCTCCGAGGACGTGACCTGGATGGCTCCGCCGCCGCGCAGGGGCATGACGAAGATCTGGCGGACCCCGCCGGCTTCGGCGGTATAGGCCACGGAGCGGTCACGCGGATGGAGCCGGAATTCGCGGGCTGGGTCGAACGAGTTCGCCCGCTCGATCGTCAGCGGGTCGCTCGAGGCCGGCCGCAGCTCCGGCAGGGGCGCCTCGCGTCGGTCGTCGCTCATCGGTCCCGGCGTCATCGGCGGGCGCGATCCTCGGTGCTCGCGGCCACCTCCGCCTCGAGCTGCTCGCCGAGCTCGACGGTCCGGCGATAGGCGGCCCAGACGGCCTCGGACAGGACCGTCCGGAGCCGACCGGACTCGAGCTCATGGAGCGCCGCGGCACTCGTACCGCCCGGCGAAGTGACCATGTTCCGGAGGACAGCCGGGTGGTCGCCCGACTGCTTCGCGAAGAACGTGCTGCCCTCGAGGGTCTCGATCACGAGGTCGTGGGCCACGTGGCGCGGGAACCCCAGGTGGACCGCCGCGTCGATCAGCGCCTCCATGACCAGGAAGACGTAGGTGGGCCCGGTGCCGGACACGGCGGTAGCCATCGCTACCAGCTTCTCGTCATCGACCTCGAGCTCCGCCCCAAGGGCCTGCAGGAGGGCACGGGCCTGGGCGCGCTGCTCGGCCGTGGTCTCGGGCGTGGCGTACCAGACGGTCATCCCGCGGCCAAGCCGCGCGGGTGTGTTGGGCATGCTCCGGACGATCGCTCGATGACCCAGGTAGCCCTCGATGGCGGTGGTCGTGGCCCCGGCGATGACCGACAGGACGAACTGGTCGTCGCGCACATGCGGCCGGATCTCACGTCCCACCCGGGCCAGCATCTGGGGCTTGATCGCCAGAAGAATCACGTCGGCGGCGGCGACCGCGTCGGCGTTCGCGGCCACGGTCCGGATCCCGTAGGTACGGGCGAGCTCCTCCCGTCGTTCCGCGCGCGGATGGCTGGCGACGACCCGCTCAGGCGCCACTAACTGACCGCGAAGCAGCCCGGCGATCATGGCCTCGGCCATCACCCCGGACCCGATCGTGGCGATCGTCCGGTTCGAAAGGGGGGACATGCCCGGGAGTATAGGGGCGCCCGTTTCCCGATGAACCACGCGCATACGCTGGGATCCGAGGGGCCGCGGTATGCCAGAGGTCCCTCGGGCATACCGTCTCACCTCTGCCCGGGGCTCAGGCCCTGGCTTGTCCCAGCAGGAAGAAGCGAGGCGTGACCGTGACCTCGGCCGAGGCGAAGCCCGCGGCCAGCAACGCGGCCTGTAACTCCGCGGGATCGTAGTGGACCTGTACCACCCGGAACTCGCGACCATCAGCGAGGCGACGCCGATCCAGCCCGAGGGCCGACTCCGCCGCCGGGGTCGATGGCTGGTCGATGGCTCCCGATGCCGGGTCGGGCCGCGAGTCGATGAACGTGAGCATCCCGCCGGGCTTCAGCCAGCGCCGGGCAAGAGCCAGGAACTCGACCAGGCCGGCTCGAGGCACGTGGCTCAGCCAGAATCCAAGGAACAGTCCGTCGACGGCGCGGTCCGGCTCCAGCCAGGCATCGCGGACGTGGATGTGGGCACGCAGCCGGTGGGCCAGCAACCGGTCACGGGCCCGGTCGAGTGGAGCCTCGGCCGCGTCGTAGATCGACAGCTCACCCTTAGTTGCAAGGAGCGGGCTCCACCAGCCGGTCCCGGCCGCCAGCTCGACGATCTCGCCCGCCCAGGGCAGGCCGTCGAGCCACAGCGTCGCCGCATCCAGCTCGGCGGCCCACGCCTGATCGAGGATCGGTCCGCGCTCATAGCGCCCGCGGCGCAGGTACCATTCGTCGTATTCGCCGGCTCGCGCCTCGTAGTAGGCGATCATCTCGGTGGCCAGCTCCCCCGCGGCAACCGCCGGCACCGACGACGCCGCGACGGCGGGCGGGGCGGCCGGGGCAGCCGACGCCCGCCCGGGCCGGGCCATCGTCCGAGCCCGCTCGTCGAGGGCGGTCTTCAGGCGGAAGCGGAGGAAGCCGTTGTCGCCGGCCCGACCCACGCAGTCCGGGCAGAGCTGGGCGAAGCCCTCGAGATCGTCCGCTCCCCGGGTGGACCAGGGCGCGCCGCACCACAGGCACTGGAACGTGGCGCGGAAGGGCATCGTTCGGCGACGGCTACAGCAACGGGGTCCAGCTGCCGAGCGGCGAGGTCTCGACGAAGCCATCGGGGTCGAAGATCTCGGCCAGGAGCCCGATCCCATCGATGACCCGCGGGCCGGGCCGCGAGAAGTAGGCCGATCCGTCGACGGCGAACACCTGGCCGCGCCGGACCGCCTCGAGGTCACGCCAGACATCGGGCTTGGGCGTTCGCTCCCATTCGGCGACGGTCTCGGTCAGGTGGAATCCGCAGGGCATCAGCACGAGCATCTCGGGGTCGACCTCGCGGACCGCGTCCCAGCTCGTCCGGACGGACGCCTCGCCCTCGCGGCCGAGGAGGTCCCAGCCGCCGGCCCGACGGATCTGCTCCGGCACCCAGTGGCCCGTGACGAACGGCGGGTCGAGCCATTCCAGGGCGACTGCCCGGACAGGAGGTTGACCGCCACCACGGCGCCTGGCCAGCCGGGTCTCGAGCTTCTTGAGCCGTTCGCGCAGCTCGGCGACGACATCGACGGCCGCGTCCTCGGCGTCGGTCATCGCCCCGACCGTGGAGATGGAATTGAGGACGCCCTCGATCGACGTCGGCTCCAGGGACACCACCCGGATGTCGGCGTCGATCATTCGCGCGATCTCGTTGACCTCCCGGTAGCTCACGGCGCAGACCGCGCAGAGCTCCTGGGTCAGGATGAGGTCGGGCTCGGACGCCCCGAGGGCCGCTTCGTCGAGCTCGTACAGAGACGAGCCGCCGTGGACCGACGACCCGACCAGCTGGTCGATCTCCCGCGACGATCGGTCGGCCAGGTCGTGCGTGCTCCGGGTGACGGAGGGGATGTCGGCGACCTCGGGCGGCCAGTCGCACTCATGGGTCACGCCGACCAGCTCGTCACCGAGGCCGAGGGCGAAGACGATCTCGGTGGCCGAAGGGAGGAGCGAGACGATCCGCATCGCGTCGTCCGGGCCGGGAGGTCGATCCGTCCCGGCCGCGGGTCAGGCCGGCGGCTTGAGCCGGTCGACCTCTACCCGAGCCGCCTCCCGATCGGTGAACCAGGTCGCGTCGATCTGCGTGTAGTTCGCCCACTCGACGGGCAGGGACTCCTCGGGGAAGATGGCGTTCACCGGGCACTCGGGCTCGCACGCGCCGCAGTCGATGCATTCGTTCGGGTCGATGAACAGCTTCCTGTCCACGCCTTCCTCATAGTGGATGCAGTCGACCGGGCAGACCGAAACGCACGAGATATCGAGCACATCAATGCACGGCTCGGCGATCACATAGGTCATTCGGTTTCTCTCCGTGGCGCGCCATGTCGGCGATCCGTCCGACGCGTCCGCGCGTGCGCAGCATGAGAGTATCACCGGCCAGCATCCGGCCGTCTGGATGGCGGCTCAGCCGCCCGGTGCGAGGATCCGCACGGCGGCGCGCATGCCCTTCGCCCAATGCTCCGGGATGTGGCAACCGACGACCAGCGAGCTCGGGTCTGGCGGCACGGTCCAGCGGACGTCGGCACGCTCCCCGGAGCGCAGCACCACCCGCAGACCGGCCGACTCCGGCGCCACGCTCACGATGGAGGTCGGTCCCGGCGGCGCGCCCGCGGTTGCGGCCTCGGCGGCCTCCCAAGCGGCCTGGACCGAGTCATCGCCGATGACGAACTCGTGGACCTCGAGGCCGCCATTGATCAGGTGTAGCACCACGGTCTCGCCCGGAGCGAGATCGACGGGGTCGGGGTCGAACCGATAATCCCGGGCGATGATGTTGACCTCGCGCGGTGCTCCGGACGTCCCCGGGGCCGGTCGCGGCGTCGTGGTCCCGGCGCTACCCGCACAGCCCGCCAGCGCGGCGGCGAGGGTCATCGGGACGAGCGGCGAGAGGCGCCTGCCGGGACGGATCATGAGCGCCGAGTCTAGCCGTCGCGAACGGCTTGACATCGGCGCATCGGACGCGCCACAGTGCGCCAATTCGGACGCTCCTACGCGACGCTCGGCGGTGTGCTCAGCGGCCGGCCGAGGTCCGATCTACCGCAGTGCTCGCGGTCACCCGAGGAGACGCTTGGCGATCCCCACGATCCCCGACGCGAGCCAAGAGCCCACCCAAGGGGCGCCCTCCCGCCGGTCTGCCCTTCCGGCTGTGCGGCTGGACAGCATCCGCAAACGCTACGGCGACGTCGAAGCGGTCGCCGGGATCGACCTCGAGATCGGCGATGGCGAATTCTTCTCGATGCTCGGGCCCTCGGGCTCCGGCAAGACGACGACCCTCAGGATGATCGCCGGGTTCGAGCAGCCGACCGACGGCCGGGTCTTCCTCCAAGGCGAGGACGTCACTCGCCAGGCTCCCTTCGAGCGGGATGTCAACACCGTCTTCCAGGACTACGCACTGTTCCCGCACATGACCGTCGGCGACAACGTCGGCTACGGTCTGATGATCCGCAAGGTGCCTCGCGCCGAGCGAGGCCGGCAGGTGGTCGATGCGCTCCGGATGGTCCGGCTCGAAGGCTACGAGGCTCGCAAGCCATCGCAGCTGTCGGGCGGTCAACGTCAGCGCGTCGCGCTGGCCCGGGCGCTGGTCAACCGGCCTCGCGTCCTGCTGCTCGACGAGCCGCTCGGCGCGCTCGACCTCAAGCTCCGCGAGGAGATGCAGATCGAGCTCAAGGCGATCCAGCACAAGGTCGGGATCACGTTCATCTACGTGACCCACGACCAGGAGGAGGCGCTCACCATGAGCGACCGGATCGCGGTCTTCGATCGCGGCCGGATCGAGCAGGTCGGCACGCCAGCCGACGTGTACGAGCGGCCGGCGACGGTCTTCGTCGCCGGCTTCGTCGGGACCTCGAACCTGCTCCGGGGCGAGGTGGCCGAGCGGATCGTGGGTCGACCGGGGACGTTCACCGTTCGGCCCGAGAAGATCCGCATGGCCGAACCGACGGACGTCCCCGGCGAGGACGAGACCAGCGCGACCGGCCGGATCCGGGAGGTGATCTACCTCGGCCCGGACACCCGCTACGTCGTGGCCCTCGACGCGGGTGGCGAGCTCGTTGTCACGGCCCAGAACCTGTCGATCTCGTCGATGGAAGCGCTCGCCGCACAGGGCAGATCGGTCCGCCTGATCTGGAAGCGGCAGTACAACTTCCCGGTCGGTGACTAACCGGGACGGAGGAGGAGAGCATGGATCAGCGCAAGGTTCTCATCGCGACCGCGATCCTGGCGATCGTCGCCGCGGCCTGTACAGGGTCCACCCCTAGCCCCGTGCCGACGGTGGCGCCGCCGGTCAGCCAGCCACCGTCCAGTGAGGCGCCCGCCAGCCTACCCGCCAGTGAGGCCCCGGTCGCCACGATCGGACCGGGCGAAGGCGAGCTGAACCTGGTGGCCTGGGCTGGCTACACCGAGAACGGCGGGAACGTGAAGGAATACGACTGGGTCAATCCCTTCATCGCGGCCAACCCGGACTGCGGGAAAGTCAATGTCAAGACCGCCGACACGTCAGACGACATGTACACCCTCATGGTCCAGGGTCACGGCGTCTATGACGGCGTCTCGGCATCGGGTGACGCGTCGAACCGGCTGATCGACCGGGCCGAGGTGGCACCGATCGATCCGAACCTCATCCCGGACTTCAAGGACCTCACTCCGTTCCTCCAGGACCCGCCAAACAACACGGTCAACGGGTTCCACTACGGCGTGTCCCACGGCTGGGGCGGCAACACCCTGATGTACCGGACCGACAAGTTCCCGACCGCGCCCACGAGCTGGGCGAGCGTCTTCGACCCGGCTCAGGCGGGCTCGTACAAGGACAAGGTCACCGCCTATGCCGGGACGATCTACATCGCCGATGCGGCGCTCTATCTCAAGACCGCCAAGCCCGAGCTCGGGATCACCGACCCGTATGAGCTTACCCAGGAACAATTCGACGCCGCGATCACCTTGCTCAAGGCCCAGCGACCGTTCGTCGGCAAGTACTGGTCCTCGTTCTCCGATGAGATCGACAACTTCACCAACGGAGCGTCGATCATCGGCACGTCGTGGCAGTACCAGACGAACACCCTCAAGGCCTCCGGCGTGCCGGTCGAGGCGATCGTCCCGACCGAGGGCATGACCGGCTGGTCCGACACCTGGATGCTGTCGCGCTACGCCAAGCACCCGAATTGCATGCTCAAGTGGATGGCCTGGATGGTCACCCCGCAAGTCCAGGCCCAGGTCGCCGAGTATTACGGCGAGGCGCCGGCCAATCCGAAGGCATGCGACATCCTGAACAAGGGCTTCGGCTCGTACAAGATCCCCGATTTCTGCAACGCCTACCACGTCACGGACGAGGCCTTCTACAAGGCGATCAGCTTCTGGAAGACCCCGATCCGCGATTGCGGCGACAGCCGCGGCAACACCTGTGTCCCGTACGACCAGTGGGTCGCGGGGTTCACCGAGGTGAAGGGCTGACCCTCCGCGCAAGCCATCGAACTCGAGGCCGGACACCCTCCGGAAGCCCGGCCTCGGTCCATCGCACGGAACCTGACCTACCCGAGCCATGACGACCGCCCAGGCTGAACGACCGAGTTGGCTGCGCCGCCTGTTCGGATGGCTATACCGCCGTCCGCGCCTCCAGCTCGCGGCGCTCCTTGCCGCTCCGGTCGGCTGGTTCGGGATCGTCTACTTCGGCTCGCTGGCCTTCCTCTTCGCGTTCGCGTTCTGGTCGCTCGACCCCCAGACCGGCGTCGTCCTCAAGCAGTTCACGCTGGCCAACTTCGAGCGGATGATCCAGCAGCCGGTATACGGCACGATCGTCCTGCGGACGCTCGCGGTGGCCGCTGTGGTCACCATCGTCGACGCGATCATCGCCTTCCCGATCGCCTATTACATGGCCCGGGTCGCCTCGCGCCGGGTACGGGCGCTCCTGTTCGTTTCGGTCCTGTTGCCGCTGTGGGCGAGCTACCTGGTGAAGGTCTTTGCCTGGCGGGTCATCCTGGCTCCGAGCGGAGTGCTCGACTGGGCGGCCCAGCTGTTCGGGGTCAACCAGGTCAGCGAGATCTTCGGCATCTCCGACGTCTCGATGACCATCGTCTTCATCTACATCTGGCTGCCGTACATGATCCTGCCCCTCTACGCCGGCCTGGAGCGGATCCCGACCTCCTACCTGGAAGCGTCGGCCGACCTCGGCGGAAGGAGCGCCGTCACCTTCCGCAAGGTCGTCCTGCCGCTCGTCCTGCCGTCCCTAGTGGCGGGCTCGATCTTCACCTTCTCGCTGACCCTGGGCGACTACATCGTCCCGGAGCTCGTGTCGAACAGCCAGTTCATCGGCAACGTCGTGTTCCGCAGCCAGGGCGTGGCCGGCGACATCCCGTTCGCCGCCGCATTCGCCCTCGTGCCGGTCGCGATCATGGCGGTCTATTTGCTCGTCGCCCGCCGGCTGGGGGCATTCGATGCGCTCTGAGGGCGGCTCGTGAGCCGGGTGCTGCTACGCGTCGCGACCGGGCTGACCCTGGGCTTCCTGTACCTGCCGCTGGTGATCATCGGGATCTACGCCTTCAACGCCCAGCGGATCCAGATCTGGCCGATCAAGGAGTACAGCCTGCGCTGGTTCGGCGAGGCCTACACCAACGAGGGTGTGCGCGACGCGTTCACCCTGTCGATCACGGTGGCCCTCCAGGCGACCTTCCTGGCGGTCGTCCTCGGTTCGCTCGCGTCGTTCGCGGTCCACCGTTTCAGCTTCTTCGGGCGGGAGACGATCTCGTTCGCCCTCGTGCTGCCGATCGCCCTGCCGGGGATCATCACCGGGATGGCCCTCAACTCGACCATCCATGGCTTCGGGATCCCGTTCGGAACGCTGACCATCGTCGTCGGACACGCCACGTTCTGCGTCGTGGTCGTCTACAACAACGTCATCGCCCGCCTGCGGCGCACGTCGCGATCCATCGAAGAGGCGTCGATGGACCTCGGCGCCGATACCTGGCAAACGTTCCGCTACGTGACCTTCCCGACCCTGCGCACCGCGATCGTCGCGGCCGGGCTGCTGGCCTTCGCGCTGTCGTTCGACGAGATCATCGTGACGACCTTCACCGCCGGGACCCAGGAGACGATCCCGATCTGGATCTTCAACCACCTCCGGCTGCCCAACCAACGGCCCATCGTCAACGTGGTGGCGCTGGTCATGATCGTCCTGTCGATGATCCCGGTCTACCTCGCCCAGCGCCTCAGCTCGGATACGACCAGAGCGGCGACGGTCGCGCGCTGAGTCAGGCGGTCCAGCGGATCCCGTTGGCGACCGGGCCCGCGACTGCGACCAGGAGGCCCCCGAGGATCGCGGCTGCGAACGTGATCAGGCTGGATCGGCGCGGATCTCGGAACATGGCACGACGCTCCTTCGTGCCCCTGGCGACCGTATCCGCGTCGGATGGCGCGGTTCATCGGATCGCAGGTCGAGTCTGCCAGTCGCCGCTTAGCTGCGTCTTATCCACACCGGTCCGAGGCCGTCACATCGACGGCACGTACGCCGGGTCGAGATAGCGCTCGGGGTCGTCGCGGAACTCGAGCAGGCACCCGCGGCCGCAGAACCAGTAGACCTGGCCGTCGTGCTCGAGTGACAGCTGTGACGTCGTCGTGTCGACCTGCATCCCGCACAGGGGATCGACGGCGAACGTCCCCTGGTCGGCCATGGGTCGCGCTCCTTCCGGGACCGGCTCGGACAATGACCGGTACTCCCCAGGAGTATAGCCGGCGGCGACGGCATGGGCTGTCGGGAGGTAGCATCCGCCGATGGATGCGAGCATCGAGACGGCGGCTCGGGCGGCGCTCGAGGCCGAGCGCGAGCGCCTGCGATCCGAGCTCGATGTCGGGATCGAAGCGCCCGGCCAGATGACCTACGGGTCACAGGCCGCGGCGGCCAGCCAGGTCTTCGCGCAGCAGCGCGACCTGGCCCTCCGGGACAGGGCCGACAAGGAGCTCGAGCTCGTCGAGGCCGCGCTCCGCCGGCTCGACGAGGGGACGTTCGGACGATGTCTTCGCTGCGGCGAGGAGATCGCCGCAGGGCGCCTGGAGGCGCTGCCCTGGGCGGCCTACTGCATCGCTTGCCAGAAGCTCGTGGCCGACGGACGGTGAGCGGAGCCGCTGGCGGCCGATGAGCGAGCGGACCGACAACGGGGCTCGCCTCGTCTCGATCGAGGAGGTCCGAGCCGCGGCGCGAACCCTCGAGGGCATCGCGTCAAGGACACCGCTCGTCCAGCTGGGTGCGCCGCCGACGCGACACCTGCTCAAGGCCGAATCGCTCCAGCCCATCGGCGCCTTCAAGATCCGCGGCGCCTACGTGGCCGTCGCCAGCCTGTCGGTCGAGGCGCGAGCGCGCGGTGTAATCACCTACTCGAGTGGCAACCATGCCCAGGGCGTCGCCCGCGCCGCGCGCCTGCTCGGGGCGCCGGCGACCGTGGTGATGCCCTCCGACGCCCCGGCGATCAAGCGTCAGCGGGTCGAGGCGGACCGGGCCCAGGTCGTGATCGTGGGGACCGCCAGCGAGGAGCGCCGGGAGGTCGCCGAGCGGTTGGCGAGGGAGCACGGCCTGTCGATCATCCCGCCCTACGACGACGACCGGATCATCGCCGGCCAGGGGACCTGCGGCCTCGAGATCGTCGAGGATCTGCCTGACGCCGTCGCCGTCCTCGTGCCGATCGGCGGCGGAGGCCTGGCCAGCGGGGTGGCGGTCGCCGTGCGGGCCCTGCGACCCGATTGCCGGGTCATCGGCGTCGAACCCGAGCTCGCCGCCGACGCGCGCGATTCACTGGCGGCGGGCCGGATCGTCGAGTGGCCGGCCGATCAGGTGAGCCGGACGATCGCCGACGGGACCCGGACCCAATCGCTCGGGCGACGGACGTTCGCCCACCTGGCGGCCCTGCTCGACCGGGTGGTGACGGTCTCCGAGGCCGAGATCGCGGCGGCCGTCCGGGTCGCGGCGGAGGAGGCTCGCCTCGTGGTCGAGCCGTCCGGCGCATTGACGATCGCCGCCCTGCGCTTCCGCCCGGTCGAAGCGGGCCTGGCCGACGAGGCCGGACCGATCGTGGCGGTGGTCAGCGGGGGCAACGTCGATCCCGAGCGCTACCGAGCGCTGCTCCAGAGCCCGCTCCCCGACTGAGCCGACCCGGGTGGGTGAGCCCTCGTCAGCCCTCGCCGCGCTCCCGGGCGAGTCGCTCGGCCAGGCGCGTCTCGCGCTCGCGGATGGCCGCTCGGGCGCGGTCCTCGCGAGCGTCCGCAGCGTGGGCGTCGTGATCCTCGCGGCGCATCCAGCCGACGACGATGCCCAGCATGGCGATCACGAAGACCAGGTCGCCGACGAGCCACATGATCGCGCCGGCTATCTGCTGGTCGACCAGCGCTGAAGGCCCCCAGTCGCGGGCCAGGGTCGCGTAGTGCGGATAGAGCGGAGCGGTGGCGCTGACGATCGCCAGCCCGAGGAAGGTGTTCTGGGGCATCTGCAGGAAGGTGTAGAGGATCCGGGCCGGCTCCCGTAGCCGCCACGGGCCAGGATCCAGGCCGATCGCCGGCCACCAGAACAGGGAGGCGGCGACCAGGTAGGCCAGGTGCTCGAGCTGGTGGATCGTGGGCTCCTCGAGGGAGCGATCGAACAAGGGTGAGAAGTGGCTCGCCCACATCGCGAAGGCGAACAGCAGCCAGGTCACGACCGGGAAGGTGACGGCCCGAACCGGCCACGAGTGGAGGATCGCCAGGATGACCCGTTGACGCACCGCCGGTCGAGCTACTCGCAGGAGCAGCGTGATCGGGGCGCCGAGCGCGAGGAGCGGCGGTCCCACCAGGGTCAGCAGGATGTGCTGGACCATGTGGACGCTGAACAAGGTGGTGTCGTAGCGCTCGATCGGCGACTGCAGGGCGACGAGGATGGCGCCCAGGCCGAGCAGCCAGCAGACGGTCCGGGCCCTGGGAACCGGGTTGCCCTGGTGGGCTCGGTCGACCCGGCGCACGGCCCAGACGAAGCCGAGGGCGAGGACCGCCAGGGGGACGAGCACGGTCGGATGGAACGACCAGGCGAGGAGGACGTCGGGCAGGACCGGCGCCGGAGCCGAGGGCCCGTGCGCCAGCACCGCGGCCGGAGCGACCCAGCCGGACGATAAGAGTGCCACCAGGGCGGCACCCAGGACGGTCCCGCGACGGACGCCGACGATGCCGATCACCGGTCCATTCTGCCGTGGATCGATGGCGTCAGCGGCCGCTACGGGCGCTCCGGAAGAGCACGGTGCAAGGGGCGGGACCGGCACGGCTGAGTCTGTCCCGTTATCATGGGGCCGGTCCTGTCCGGCCGTCGTCCCTGAGTTGCGAGGGCTCCCGCCTGATGTCGTCATCTCGGCTGCGTATCGTCGGCTTCGCAGTCGCTGGCCTCGTGGTGGTGGGGCTGCTCGCCCTGATGGCGCTGGCCGGTGCCTTCCGTCTGTTCCCGCCGACCCCGGTCACCGACCGGGCCCGCGAGATCGACGCGTTGTACAACTTTGTGTTCGCGATCTCTGTCGCGATCTTCGTGCTGGTCGAGGGGCTGATCATCTACGCGGTGGTCCGTTACGGTCGAAAGCCAGCAGACACCGAGCTGCCGCCGCAGATCCACGGGAACAACATCCTCGAGATCGTGTGGACGATCGTGCCGACGATCATCGTGGCGGTGATGTTCGTGGTCTCGTTCAACTCGCTGAACAAGGTCGACGCCGTGGCGAACACGACCGACGTCCGAATCCGGGCGGTCGCGGCCCAGTTCCAGTGGTCCTTCGAATACCTCTCCGCGGATGGCCAGACGGTCCAGTACGAGCAGCTCGCTCCGGAGATGACCGTGCCGGCGGGCCGAACGGTCCACCTCAGCCTGCGCTCGCACGACGTCATCCACGCCTTCTACGTCCCGCAGTTCCTGTTCAAGCGCGACGTCGTGCCCGGCCGCGAGAACGTATTCGAGTTCACAGTGGATCCGACCGATGCCGGGCAGACCTTCAGCGGTCAATGTGCCGAGCTATGTGGCACCTTCCACGGCTCGATGCTGTTCACGGTCAAGGCGCTCGCGCCGGCCGACTACGACGCCTGGCTGGCGACCCAGATCGAGAAGGCCAGACAGAGCCCGCCGCCGGCGGGCAGCGCGGCCCCCGGCCAGGTCGAGCTCCAGCTTGCGGCCAAGGACGTCAAGTACGACAAGTCCGCGCTCGAGGCGCCCGCCGACAAGCCGTTCACCATCAAGTTCCAGAACGACGACGCCTCGGTGGCCCACAACGTCGCGATCCACGACGCCGGCGGCCAGGAGGTCTTCAAGGGCGAGATCTTCCAGGGCGTGGACGTCCGGACCTACCCCGTCACGCCGCTGAAGGCCGGGTCGTACCCGTTCCTGTGCACGGTCCATCCGAACATGACCGGCACCCTCACGGTCAAGTAGGGAGGAGCCATGGCGACCACCGCCCTGACGCCCGCCGCCACCGGCACTCGATCGAGCCTGTACGACTGGCTGACCACGACCGACCACAAGAAGATCGGGATCCTGTACCTGGTCAACTCGTTCGTGATGTTCTTCATCGCCGGGGCCCTGGCGATGCTGGTCCGGGTCGAGTTGGCGGCACCGGGCATCCAGTTCCTGAAGGAAGACCTGTACAACCAGGTCTTCACCATCCACGCCTCGGTCATGATCTTCCTGTTCATCATCCCGATCCTGGCGGGCTTCGGGAACTACATCGTGCCGCTGATGATCGGCGCCCCGGACATGGCCTTCCCGCGGATCAACGCCCTGTCGTTCTGGATGCTGCCGCTCGCGGCGGTCCTGATCCTGACGGGCTTCGTTACCGGTGGTGCGGCGGCGGCCGGCTGGACCAGCTACGCACCGCTGTCCGAGGCCAAGTACTCGGGGGTCGGCCAGGACCTGTGGATCGTCGGTGTCCTCCTGATCGGTACGAGCTCGATCCTCGGAGCGATCAACTTCCTGGTCACGATCTTCAAGATGCGGGCACCCGGGATGACCATGTTCCGGATGCCGATCATGGCCTGGACCGTGCTTGTCACGAGCACGCTCACCCTGCTGGCGACGCCGGTCCTGACCAGCGCCCTGATCATGCTCTTCATCGACCGCAACTACGGCGGCCATTTCTTCGACCCGGCCAGCGGCGGCAACGCCATCCTCTGGCAGAACGTGTTCTGGTTCTACTCGCACCCCGCCGTCTACATCATGGTCCTGCCGGCGATGGGGATGATCAGCGAGGTCCTGCCGGTCTTCAGCCGGAAGCCGCTGTTCGGCTACAAAGCATTCGTCTTCGCCACGGCAGGGATCGGGGGCCTCGGCTTCAGCGTCTGGGCCCACCACATGTTCACCACCGGCGCCGTCTATCTGCCCTTCTTCAGCTTCATGACATTCCTGATCGCGATCCCGACCGGGGTCAAGATGTTCAACTGGACCGCGACCCTGTATCGCGGCCAGCTGACCTTCGCGACGCCGCTCCTGTTCGCCCTCGGGTTCCTGACGATGTTCCTGATCGGCGGGATCAATGGCGCGATCAGCGCCGCCGTGCCGGTCGACTTCGCGCTGCAGGACACCTACTGGGTGGTCGCCCACCTCCATTACGTGCTATTCGGTGGCTCGGTCTTCGCGGTCTTCGCCGGGCTGTACTACTGGTACCCCAAGATGTTCGGGCGGAAGCTGAACGAGACCATCGGCAAGATCCACTTCGTGCTGATGTTCATCGGCTTCAACCTGACCTTCTTCCCGATGCACGCGCTCGGTCTCGCCGGCATGCCCCGAAGGATCGCCAACTACGCCCCGGATGCCGGCTGGAACGATCTGAACCTGCTGGCGACGATCGGTGGATTCACCATCGCGGCGAGCATGGTCGCGTTCCTGTGGAACGTGTTCGTCACGACACGCAGCGGCGAGCCGGCCGGTGACGATCCGTGGGAGGGCAACACCCTCGAGTGGGCGACCTCGTCGCCGCCGCCGCCGTACAACTTCGACCATCTGCCCGAGATCCGCTCGGAGCGACCCGTCTTCGACGCCCGCCACCACCTCCAGGGCGGGGACCACTGATGACGTCGGACGCCCTGGCCGTCACGACGGCCCACGCCGCCGAGGGTCATGCCCGCGAGGGTGGCATCAGCAACGTCATCCTGGGGATGCTCCTGTTCATCACCAGCGAGGTGATGTTCTTCGCCGGCCTGTTCGCGGCCTATTTCAACGTCCGAGCTACCGCTCCGGTCTGGCCGCCCGAGGATTTCGCCGACAAGCTCCACTGGCTGCCCACGGCGGACCAGCCGATCCCGGTCGTGACCGTGGCCACGGTCCTGCTCGTCCTGAGCTCGCTCACCTGCCAGCTCGGCGTGTGGGGCATCCGGAGGGGCGACCATCTCGCACTCGTCCGAAACATCGGGGTCACGGTCCTGCTCGGGTCGATCTTCCTGCTCATGCAGGCGTTCGACTACACGATCCTGTACGGCGAGGGGGTCCGCCTCGACGCCGGCACGTTCGGCACGACCTACTACACGCTGACCGGTTTTCACGGGGCTCACGTCCTTGGCGGCGTGATCATGCTCTCGGTCGTCCTGTACCGGGCCATGGCCGGGCAGTTCAGCCGGGACCATCACGACATGGTCGAGGCGACGTCGATCTACTGGCACTTCGTCGACGTGGTCTGGATCGTGCTGTTCTCGACGCTCTACATCATCCCCAACCCAGCCTGAAGGAGGACGACGATGGACCATCCGATCGCCCATCCGCGCAACGCCATGGTCCTCGGGCTGGTCTTCGCGGTGGTCGCGGCGATCTACCTGTGGGTCAGCCATGACAGTGGCGGCGCGACGATGATTGCGGCCCTGGCGATCGCGATGAGCATCTGCTTCTACGCCCTGGCCGCCGGGTCGCCGCGCGGCTGACCGGCCGCGAACGCCGACCGACAGGACCCGACCTACCCGATGGAACAGATCTGGAACGCCATCCTCGACCTGCTGGCCAAGCTGGTCACGCCGGACTGGGGCGCCCTGGTCGCGCTCATCCCGATCGCCGTCATGGCCCTCGTGGTGCTCTTCATCCTGTGGCTGGTGTGGCAGGCCGCCCACCTGGGGCCGCCGCGCCGCGGGCGGCGCAAACTGTCACGCAGGCCACCGCCCGGGATCCACATGCCAGGCCCGTCGCTCGCCCCGGTGTTCGGCGCCATCGGCATGGGTCTGCTCCTGTTCGGGCTGGTCTTCAGCGGGCCGCTCCTGTTCCTCGGGCTCGTCGCGCTGGTGCTGTCCCTGCTGTACTGGGGCGCCGAGGCGATGCGCGACTACGACCGCGTTGCTGCGGCCGATCGCTCGCTCCCGGCGGTCATCCACCCCGGACCGCCGCCCGGCGTCCACATGCCGGGCCCGTCGTTCCGCCCGGTCATCGCGGCGATCGCCATGGCCGTCCTGCTGTTCGGCCTGGTCTTCGGAGGCTGGCTCCTCGCCGTCGGCCTGCTCATGCTCGTCATCAGCCTCGTCGGCTGGTTGCGCGATGCCCGCGCCGAGTACGTCCTCGCGGAGCGGGCCGACGACGCCGGTCATCTCGAGGCGATGCCGGCACCCCGCGTCCCCAAGGGCACGTTCGCGCTGTTCGGGGCGCTGTTCGTGCTCGCGGTCATCCTGAACAGCGGGCTCATCCCGTCCGGATCCGCCAGCGGTTCGAGCGGCGACGCATCCGCCGCGCCCGCCTCGTCCGGAGCGCCAGGCGGTTCATCGGCGCCGGGTCTGAGCCAGCCCCCGGCCGACGTGACCGTGACGGCCCAGGACATCAAGTTCGATCCGGCGAGCCTGACGGGCACGGCAGGCGAGGGGCTGACGATCGCGTTCGTCAACGAGGATCCGGGCGTGCCCCACGACATCGAGGTCGCCGACGGCTCGGGCGCGATCCTGTTCGAGGGCCAGACGATCAGCGGCAAGGCCTCCACGACCTATTCGGTGCCCGCGCTCAAGGCCGGCACCTACAAGTTCCTGTGCAAGTGGCACCCGACCATGGTCGGCGAGCTGACGGTCAAGTAGGGGTCGTCGGACACGTCTGGCCGATCCGTCCCCGGGCCGCCTCGCTCGGCCCTGCTCCCGCTCATCCTCCTCGTGGCGCTGCTCGGCGGCTGTGCCCAGAACACCGCGGGCCTGCCCTGCGGCGCGCCCGATCCGGCCGGGGCGGCAGCCGGACAGCCCGCCCCGAAGCTGACCGGGACCACCCTCGACGGCGCGGCGTTCGACCTGGCCTCGCTGCGCGGCCGCCCGGTCATCGTCAACTTCTGGGCTTCGTGGTGCGTCCCGTGTCGCGAGGAGTTCCCGCTGTTCGTCGACGCGCTCCAGAAGTACGGCGCCGACGGGTTGTCCATCGTGGGCGTGGGCTGGCCCAACGACGACGACGCGGCGGCCCGCGAGTTCGTGGCCAGCCACGCCGCCACCTGGCCCACGGTCACCGACCATGGCGGCGGTTGCGGCCAGGCCTGGTCGGCCGTGGCCCCGCCCCAGACCTACTTCATCGGACGGGACGGCGTGATCGCGTCACGCCAGATCGGCCAGGTCTCGCGGACGGACTTCGAACGCCAGCTCACCGCGATCCTGAAGTGACCGCGGCCGCCGCGCCGGCGATCCTCGTTCGTGACCTGCGCAAGAGCTACGCCGGTCGGGAGGTCGTTGACGGACTCGACCTCGAGGTCCCGGCCGGCTCGATCACCGCGCTGCTCGGTCCCAATGGAGCGGGCAAGACGACCACGGTCGAGATCCTCGAGGGCTACCGGACGGCCGACGCGGGGCAGGTCCGTGTCCTCGGACTCGATCCGGCCCGGCAAACGGCGGCGTTGCGGGGACGGATCGGACTGATGCTCCAGGAGGGCGGGATCTATCCGCAGGCCGCTCCAGCCGAGCTCATCCGGCTGCATGCGCGGTTCTATCGCGACCCGCTCGACCCCGACCGGCTCCTCGAGCGGTTGGGCCTGGACGGAGTGGCCGGCGTTCGCTATCGAGTCCTGTCGGGCGGCCAGCGTCAGCGCCTCGCATTCGCCCTCGCCCTCGTCGGGCGGCCCGAGCTGGTGCTCCTCGACGAGCCGACGGCCAGCATGGATCCGGCCGCCAAGGTCTCGACCCGGGAGCTGGTGACCGAGCTCCGGGACAGCGGCGTGACGGTCCTGCTGACGACCCACGAGCTGGCCGATGTCGAACGGCTGGCCGATCGGGTCGTGATCATGGCCCGCGGTCGGATCGTGGCCGCCGGTTCGCTGGCCGAGCTGACCGCGTCCACGCCGGCCGGCCTGCGCTTCGGGCTCGATGCCGCGCTGCTGGAGGCCGACCGGCTGGACCTCGAGAGGGTGCTCCGGACCGCGGCCGGGGCAAACGAAGATGTGCGCCTCGTGGAGTCGGACCCGCGTGGTGGGCTGCGGCTGGTTGGCGCTCGCCCAAACCCGGCGCTGATCGCCACGCTGGGGACTTGGTGCGCCGACCGCGGCCGTCTTCTCGTCGAGCTGCAAACTGCAGGACCGACGCTCGAGGAACGCTATCTGGAGCTGACCCGCGCGACGTCGGACGCCGACCGATGAGACTGCGGCTGGCGCCGGTCGTCGGCGGAAACGGCGGGCCGGTCTGGCGATCGACCCTGGCCCAGATCGGGATGGAGCTGCGGCTGCTCGCCCGGCGCGGCGAGAACCTCTTCGTGATCCTGGTTGTCCCGCTCGTGCTGATGACCTTCTTCTCGCTGGTCCCGGCGATCGATCAGGGTGGCATCCGGTTCCTGCTGCCGGGCATCCTGTCCCTGGCGATCATCTCGACGAGCCTGGTCAACCTCGGCATCTCGACCGCGTTCGAGCGCTCCTACGGAGTACTGAAGCGACTGGGCGGATCGCCGTTGCCGCGGTCCGGCCTGATCTTGGCCAAGCTCGCGACGGTCGCGGTCGTCGAGCTCGGGCAGGTCGTTCTGCTCGTCGCGGTCGCCGCGGCCCTCCTGGGCTGGTCGCCCGGCCCATCGGCCAACGGCTGGGTCGTCGTGGGCGCATTCGTCCTCGGGACCCTGGCCTTCGCCGGGTTGGGCCTGCTGCTCGCGGGGACCCTTCGGGCGGAGGCGACCCTGGCCCTCGCCAACGGTTTGTTCCTCGCGCTGCTCCTCCTCGGAGGCGTCGTCCTGCCGGTCGACCGCCTGCCGGGACTGCTCGCCGGTCTGGCCCGGGTCCTGCCCGCGGCCGCGCTGTCGGATGCGTTCAGGATCGGCCTCGGTGCCGCCGCCGGCGACCCGCTCGGGCCGTTGCTCCTGCTCGGGGCGTGGGCCCTGGCAACGACCGTCCTGGCGGCTCAGACCTTCCGCTGGGAGTAGGCCCGGGCGACCGCCCGAGGGCCGGGTCAGCCGCCCTCGCGCTTCTCGGCCAGCTGGCGCTCGACCTCCCGCTGGACCTCCTCGTCGCGGCTCGCCCGCACACGACGGCCGATGTAGAACGACATCAGCCACGGCCAGAGGAGGCTCACGACGGCGCCGGCAACCAGGGCGATCACGTAGTTGCGCGGCTTCTCGAAGTCCGAGCCGACCAGCACGAGCAGCAGCGCGAACGCGAGAAGGCCGCCGAGCAAGATCCCGATGAACCGTTGCATCGAACCTCCTATCGGCTCCGTCGGGCGGACCCGGCCTGGTGACGCAGGGACCCAGCCTACTGAGCGCTCCGGCCCGCCGTCAACGAAAAGATCGTCCCGAAGCTCGCCGCGGACAGGAAAGAACCCCGGTTGGTCGGGACCGGGGTTCAGGTACAGGCGTTGGTTGCGGGGGACGGATTCGAACCGCCGACCTTCGGGTTATGAGCCCGACGAGCTGCCGCTGCTCCACCCCGCGACTTCCAATCCTAGCGTCCGAAGCCCGATTCGTCAATGAACCGCGGCTGTCGCACCGGGTCGCACGAGTGCTCACGAGGCCGCCCGACCATCCAGCGCTGTCCGGGCGGGCCGGAGGGATCGGATCGGTCCGGAGCCGATCGCGAGGCCCAGCGCCAGGCACACCAGGGTGACGACCACGAACATCAAGAACGGCAAGCGGATGTCGATCTCTGCCAGCTGCCCGGCGATCAGTGAGGAGACGATGAAGCCGACCGTGCCCGCTGCGCCGAACAGGCCCTGGGCGGTCGATGACCGCCCTGGCGGACTGCCCGCCGCGACGACGGCGAACAGCGCCGGGAAGAGGATCGCAAAGCCGGTCGACTCCACGAGGATCAGCGGGATGGCCAGGGTCGGGTCGCGGATCAGCGTGTAGGCGACGCCCGAGAAGATCGTCATGAACGTGCCGGCGACGATGAACGTGAGGCCGCCCCGCCGGTCGACGTAGCGGCCGGCCACCGGCGCGAAGAGCAGGATCGGGATGGCGAAGGTCGCGAACGTCGCCCCGATGAGGTCGAGCCCCGCGCCAAGCGAGGTCAGGAACAACGACCAGATGACCTCATACGTACCCTGGGCGAACGCGCCTCCGGCATTGATCACGATCGCTGCGATGAGCAGCCGGTTGACGATCGATCGCTGGCGCGGCCGGTCACGCTCACCGTCCGTTGCCCGGGGCTCGCCGGGGGTCTGCCCCGATGAGCCGGGTAGCTCAGTGACGCCCTCCGCGGGGATCCGTGGCCCGACCCGGGTCCGGGCGCCTTCGCGAACAGCGACGAGGATGACCACCGCGGACGCGGCCGAGGAGACCGCCGCCAGCCAGAACACGATCGACTGCGCTCCGATCAACGAGGCGCCGAGGCCGCCGATGGCCGGCCCGAACAGGAGCCCGCCCATCTGGGCGGCTCCGTACAGGCCGAAGGCCTCCCCCTGGCGGTCGGCAGGTGTCGCGTCGACCAGGAAGCCGCGGGCGGCGGGGTCGTACGCAGCGGTCGCCAGCCCGGCCAGCGCCCGGATGACCACGAAGGCGACCGCTCCTGAGACGAAGAGCGGGAGCGGGATGACGATCGCGTTTGCCAGCAGCGCGGCCACCATCAGCGGCTTGCGCGCCGTCCGGTCAGCGATCCAGCCGAAAATGGGCTCCGCGACGAGTCGAGCCGCGGGCCAGGCCGCGACGATCAGCCCGAGCGTCGCGAAGTCGATGCCCTGTGCCTTGAGGTAGAGAGGCAGGATCGGTAGGAACGCTCCGAATCCGAGCCAGACCACGAATTCGGCGAGGAACAAAGGGAGGATCGGCCGCCAGCGAGCGATCCAGGCGGCGGGACGGGACGGAGCAGGCACGGCAGGCATCGGGTCTCGGTTGGCGCGCGGGGTCGGCCCGCCATCGTATCCGCCGCAACCGTCGCCCCGCGGGCGCACCGCGCGGCCCGGAACGATGGCCGGCTCGGGTCGCCAGGTCCGGCGCCGGTCGGCCCGGTGCCAGGCTTCGGTCGGGGCGGCCGTATCATCGTTCGGATGGCTTCTCCGGCACTGTTGGCGATCGCCCTCGTCCTGTTCCTCCTGCTCCTGGCCCCGACGGGTCGGCTGCAGCGGGCCGGCTGGCCGCCGCGTGCCCTCGGCGCATACCTGATCGTCATGCTCGGCCTCAGCCTGCTCGTCGCCTATCTGCCCGGCCCGACTCGCTTCCTGGTGCCGATCATCGTCGTCGGGTTCCTCGCTCCGTTCATCGCAGGCCGGGCGGGGATCGAGCGATGGCGACGACCCGGCCGATCGGTGGTGGTCGAGCACGCGCCGGTCAAGACCGTCCATGGGCCGGCCCGGGACGTGGCGCCGACCAATCCCTCCGAGGAACCGCCAGCGGCTGAGGGATCCGACCCGGGCGACGGCGACTCCACCCCGGCTCGCTGACCCGGAGGTCGGTTCGCCCGGCGTGGCAGCTCGAAGTGGAGACTGGTCGCCGCGCGTTCCGGGCGCGATGATGTCGCGATGACGACCCGCTGCGACGCGTGCGGGACCGACAACCCGTCGACCTCGCGGTTCTGCGGGTCGTGCGGCAGCGCGCTCGGCGAGGTCTGCCCGTCGTGCTCGGCACCGATCGTCCGCGGCTTCCGCTTCTGCGGCTCGTGCGGGGCGGCGCTCCGGGCGAGCCCGGAGTCGGCAACGGAGCCGCCCCCGGCCGCCCGGCCGGCGGCGATCGGCCGCCGCATCGAAGGCGGCGTGGGCAGCGGCCCGATCGCCGAGCGTCGCCTGGTGTCGATCCTGTTCGCCGACCTGGTCGCGTTCACGGCCCTGTTCGACGGACGCGATCCCGAGGACGTCCAGGAGCTCCTGACCCGCTACTACGACGCCTGCCGCGTGGTCATCGGCCGCTACGGTGGGACGGTCGAGAAGTTCATCGGCGACGCCGTAATGGCGATGTGGGGCGCCCCGGTCGCTCACGAGGACGACGCTGAACGCGCAGTCCGGGCGGGGGTGGAGCTGGTGGCAGCGGTGGCGGCCCTCGGAGACGAGATCGGTTTGCCGCGCCTCGCCGCCCGGGCCGGCGTCGTTAGCGGCGAGGCGGCGATCACCGTTGGAGCGGTCGGCCAGGGAATGGTCGCCGGCGACGTCGTCAACACCGCATCGCGGCTCCAGGCGGCCGCCCGGCCAGGGACCGTCCTGGTCGACGAAGCGACCTACCGGGCGGTCCGCGGCTCGGTCGCATTCGAGCGCGCCGCCGAGCGGACCCTCCGCGGCAAGCGCCTGCCGGTCGCAGCCTGGGAAGCGCGCCGGGTCGTTGCCCTCCGCGGAGGCGAGGGCCGCAGCGTCCTGCCCGAGGGCCCGCTCGTTGGCCGGGAGGCCGCCCTGGCGATCGTCAAGGACCTCCTGGCGTCCGTGCGCGAGGAACGGTCGGCTCGGCTGGTCTCGATCTTCGGCCAGGCCGGCCTCGGCAAGAGCCGGATCGGCTGGGAGCTCGAGAAGTACATCGACGGGGTCATCGAGCAGATCCCCTGGCACCACGCCCGCTCGCCGGCCTACGGCGAGGGCCTCGCGTTCTGGGCCCTCGCCGAGATGGTCCGGAGGCGCGCCGGGATCGCGGAGGGCGACTCGCCGGCCCTCGCCCGGAGGCAACTGGCCGCGTGCGTGGCCAAGTTCGTCCGGGACGAGGTCGAACGGCGCTGGATCGAGCCGCACCTGTCGGCACTGATCGGCGTCGGTCCAGCACCGGGGGGCGAGCGCGCGGAGGCGTTCGCAGCGTGGCGGACCTTCTTCGAACGGGTCGCCGACGTGGGCACGACGGTCCTGGTCTTCGACGACCTGCACTGGGCGGACAGCGGTCTGCTCGACTTCATCGAGTACCTCGTCCAGGAGTCGACCGGTCGGCCGATCCTGGTCGTCACGATGGCCCGCCCGTCGCTCCTCGAGGCGCGCCCGGGCTGGGGGGTCGGTCGGCGCAACTACGTCGGCCTGCATCTCGAACCGCTGTCCCGGACGGCGATGGCCGAGCTCCTCGGGGGACTGGCCCCGGGCCTGCCAGTCAAGGTCTCGGAGCGGATCCTTGATCGCGCCGAAGGCATCCCGCTGTACGCCATCGAGACCCTCCGGATGCTCGTCGACCGGGGCGAGCTCGAGGCCGTCGACGGGACCTACCAGGTCCGGGGCAGCCTCGACCAGATGGCCGTGCCGGGGACGCTACAGGCCCTCGTGGCGGCCCGGCTCGACGGGCTCGACCCGGCCGACCGGGCGCTGATCCGCGACGCGGCCGTCCTCGGCCAGGCGTTCCGGCCGGCGGCGCTGGCGGCCATCGGCGGGACCACCGCAGATGCCATCGAGCCGAACCTGCGTCGCCTCGTCCAGCGCGAGCTCCTCCTCCAGGAGACGGACGAGCGGGCACCCGACTGGGGCAACTACCGATTCGTCGAGTGGCTCGTCCGTGAAGTCGCCTACGGGACCCTTTCGCTGCGCGACCGCCGCCAGCGACATGTCGCTGCCGCCGCCTATTTCGAGGGGCTCGACGATCCTGAGCTGCGGGGTGCGGTCGCCAGCCACCTCCTGGCCGCCTATCGGTCCGGCTCCATGAGCCGATCCGATCCCATGCTGGCGCTCAATGCGGTCGCGGCCCTTCGGGTCGCAGCCGATCGGGCCTTCGCTCTCCACTCCCCGGAGCAGGCACTGGGGTTCCTCGAGGGCGCCCTGTCGGTGACGGCCGACGACACGGAGCGGGCGCAGCTCTGGGAGCAGGCGGCCATCGCGGCGCAGGCTGCGGCACGCCTGCAGGACGCGGCCACCTATGCCCGTCAGGCCGTCGACTGGCATGCCGTCCGCGGTGACGGCTCCGCTCGGGCGAGGACGACGGCTCGCCTGGGGGCGATCCTGGCGGTCGAGTACGAGACCCAGGCCTCGATCGACCTGGTCCGGGCGGCACTCGATGAGCTCGTCGGCCAGGCGGCGCTCCATGACGACCCGTCCGTGGTCGAGCTGGTCGCCAGCCTGGCGCGGGCGTATCTCCTGAACGGAGCGCTCAAAGAAGCCGTGGAGTGGGCCGATCGGGCGCTTGACGACGCGGAGCGCCTCGACCTCAGGCCGATCGTGGCCGGCGCGCTCGCAACGAAGGGGGCGGCGCTCCTGGAGGCCGGACGCACGGCCGAGGGCGTCGGCCTGCTCCGCGCTTCATTGACGATGTCCGAGCAGCACAGCCTCGTCATCCCGGCTCTGCGAGCGCGGAACAGCATCGCGGTCGGGCTCCTGACCGATGATCCCCGGGCGGCGTTCGAGGTGGCCGACGTCGGTCTTGCGACCGCACTTCGCCTGGGGCTGCGCGACGTCGCGATCCGCCTGGCCAGCAACTGGGCCGGCGCCGGGCTCGAGATCGGCGAGTGGGACCGAGTCGTCGAGACCGTGGTTGAGCTCGATGGCGAGGATCTGCCGGTCCCCGATCAGATCGACCTAGGCTCGATCGCGGCGATCGTCGCGACCTGGCGCGGCGATCCTGGCGCTGCCGCCCGGTTCAGCTCCCTGGAGGCCCGGCTGCCGGTCCCGTCCGACCCTCTCGCCTCAGCGGTGTTCCTCGCGCGACGGTCGATGGCGGCCCTCGCCACCGGTCGACCGGCGGATGCGCTCGCCGACGTCGAGGCGACGATCCCGATCCTTCGTCCGACCGGCCTGTCGACCTACCTGGTGGAGAACGCGGTCCTGACGGGACGGGCGGCCCTCTGGGCCGGCGATGTCGAGCGCCTGCGGCGAGCGGTCGCCGAGATCAGGGCCTACGGCAGCCACGGTCGATGGCTGACCGCCACGGTCACGACCCTGACCGCTGGCCTCGAGGCGCGCACCGGTAATGAGGCCGGCGCCATCGACCGGTACGCCAGCGCCGCGGCGGGCTGGCGAGCGCTCGCCGTGCCGCTCCAGCTGGCGCTCTGCCAGATCGAGGCCGCCCGGCTGCTCGCGAAGGGGTCCGCCGAGGCCACGGACGCTGCCACCGAGGCCAGAGCGATCCTTGGCGGCCTCCGCGCCCAGGCCCTCATCGACCGGCTCGATCGCGGGTTGGCCGAACCGGCGACTGCGCCTGCGCTCAGTCGGTGAGGTACTACGGGCGAGCTACGGGCTCTTCTGCTTGACGATCATGATCCCGGCCGAGGGGTTGTCCGGCTTCAGGGTCACAACCACGCTGAGGTGCCTGATCGACAGGGTCGCCTGATGGTTCACGACCATCGTGCTGATGTGCCACTCGGGGCCGATCCTGGCCAGCTCGGCCAGCGCCTCGGGCTCACCGGTCTCGGGGTTCTGCGCGTCGGCCATCATCACCGACAGGGGATCGTGGATGAACGCCTCGGAGTCCGGTGAGCTGCTCTTGTACCGCTTCGCGACCGCAGCCACTGGGACCCAGGTCTCGTTGTCATCGATGAGCTTGTCCATGTCGCGCAGCAGCACCCACGGACTCGTGTCGTTCGGTTCGCCGTCGCCGTAGGACGTGCCGTCTCCACCCTGCATCGTGTGCCCCTCCTCCTCGCGCCGCGATCCACGCGTCGCTGTCCGGCCACCGAGTGTAGTCCTCGCCCATCGGCGTGCCGTGCCTTCAAGCGGAGTCGGCGGGATGGGCTTTGGCGCCGCTGGTGAGCCGTGTGGGATTCGAACCCACGACCGACCGCTTAAAAGGCGGCTGCTCTACCGCTGAGCTAACGGCCCGGCGCGAGTCTAGCACCGGGCCGAAGCCGGTCCCGGGTGGTCGTCGCGGTGCGGTGGTCGCCGCGCCCGACGGTCGCTAGAATCCGGGCGTGGCCACCTTCTACACGCTCGATCGCGCCAACGAACGGATCGCCGACCTCGACGGGATGCTAACCCTGCTGCGCACCCAGCGGGACGAGCTTCGCGAGCTCAAGAAGACGTTCGAGGAAACCGAGTCGGCCGACGATCAACGCCGGCTCCGACTCCGGATGCAGGGGCTGGTCGACCAGATGCAGGCCTCGGTCGCCCGGATCGATGGCTGGGGCATCACCCTGCGAGACATCGACACGGGGATGATCGACTTCCCCGCCCTCGTGTCGGGGCGCCAGGTCTGGCTGTGCTGGCAGCTCGGCGAGGGTCCGATCTCCTGGTGGCACGAGCTCGAGGACGGGTTCGCCGGGCGGCGACCGCTGATCGACCTGGGATGAGCGGCGAGACGGTCCTCGACCAGGGGCGCCAGAAGGCCTACCGGCCGCTGCCCGAAGACCGCCGCCGCACGGCCCTCGTGGACTTCCTCGCGGCCTATGCCCGAGGCGACTGGTTCCTCGCTCACGAGATCCTCGAGCCCGCCTGGATGGGCACCGCCGACCCGACCGAACGAGCCCTCCACAGCGGCCTGATCAAGCTCGCCGCAGCCGGCGTCCACGCGACCCGGGGCAACCCGGCCGGGGTGGTCAAGAACCTCAGCGGCGCCCGCCTGCGCCTCGTCACCGTCACCGGTCCGAACGTCGAGCGCGGGACCGGCGTGCTCGCCTCGCCACCTGCCAGCGAGCTCGACCTGGTCGGCCTGGTCGCCGCGATCGACCGCCACCTGGCGACGGGCGCACGGCCCGTCCCGGCGGCTCCGCCACCGATCGCGCTCCGGCCATGACCGGGCGACTCGATCCCGGCGGGGTCCCGACGATCGACGTCAAGGAGGCCGACCGACGGAGGCGGACACCGGCTGACGGCCCACGCCCGCTCCTGGTCGACGTCCGCGAGCTGGACGAGGTCGTCGCGGTCCGGGCCGAGGACGTCGTGGTCATCCCGATGTCCCAGTTCGCCCTGCGCTACCGCGAGCTGCCGAACGACCAGCCGTTGATGCTCATCTGCGCCTCGGGCGGGCGATCGGCGATGGCCGCGGCATTCCTCGCGACGAACGGCTATCGCGACGCCGTCAACGTGGCCGGCGGAACGCACGCCTGGGAGCGCGGTGGGCTGCCCGTCCGCCGCGGTCCTCTGGCCCACGGCGAGGGCGAGCTCCCGACCCGCTGAGTCAGCGGGGCCGAGCTCGGCGGCCCTCCTGACCCGGCTCTCGCCCCGCCGGACGGATCAGCGTCGGAGGCGACGGACGACCCGTTCGAGCATCGCCCGCGATCGGTCCTTGTGGGCCAACGCCCAGCCGATGAGGATGAGCAGGACGAAGTTGACCGTGCCCACGCCCGCCGCGCTCAGGTAGCCGAGCTGCTGGCCGATCTCGCCGCCGACCTTGAGCGCCGGGATCGTCGCCCCGAACAGGCCGAGCTGGAAGAACGGTGGCTGCGGCGCGAGGTTCGTCCGAGCCGCCCCGACGACCGCCGGCTGGTCGGTGGTGGTCCCGCCGATGACGAAAGCCTGGGAGCCGCTGACCACGGCCGACCCGCCGGTGAGCCCAACGGGCAGGTCGGTCGCATCGAGATGCTGCCAGCCGGTCAGATCACCCTTGGCATCGGGCACGGTCCAATAGAACTGCTGGTGGGGACCGGCGTCGTCGGCGCCACCGATCAGGTACAACGCGCCGTTGGCCGAGAAGCCCGCCGCCCGGGTCCTCGCCACAGGCAGGTTCGTCCCGCCGCCGCCTATGTCCCAGCTCGCGACCTTGCCCCCGGTGATGTGGCCGCGCAAGACCGTCCCGACGGGCCCCTGGGCGCCGCGCCCGCCGTAGACGTAGACGAGATCGCCGACCAGCGCCCCGGACGCCTCGCTCACTTCCTGGCCGGCCGGCATGGGCGCCTGGGGGACCCATGCCTGGAGCTTGCCCGAAGGGTCGAGGGTCGCCTTCCATACGGTCCCCTGGACGGCCGTGCCGTTCGTCCCGCCGATGAGGATCAGGCCATCGCCCGCGGCGACCATGACGGCCGATGCCCGAGCCTCGGGCAGCTTCAGCGCGTCATTCGCGGCGAACGCGCCGACCGCGCCGGTAGTCAGGTCCTGTGCGGCCACGTAGACGGTGTCGGTCGGCTTGCCGTCGGCCCCGTTGCCGCCCGCCACGTAGACGCTGCTGTTGAGGACCGCGGCGGCGGCCGCACTGCGCGGGGCCGGCAGAGCCGGACCGGCCTTCCATGGCCCGAACGTGCCCGAGTACAGGTCGGCCAGGTACGTCTGATCGGTGGCCGTCTTGCCGTCGCTGCCCCCGATGTATGCAAGCTTGGTGCCGAGCTGAACGGCGTTGCCGTCGGTTCGCCCTCCGGAGGGCAGCGCGAGCTCGGTCGGTGAAGGATCCCAGGGCAATGCGGCGCCGACCGGTGCGGGGCACGGGAGGGTCCGGTTCGACGGTGGACAGAAGTTGATCGGCGACCAGACGAGGACGCCCAGGTCGATGGTCGGGAAGACCGTGAAATAGTAGGCCCGATCGGGCAGGTAGCCGAGCAGCATCACGATGATCACGAACCAGATCACGGCCTTGACCGAGGCCCACGTCCAGCCTTCGCGGTCGAGCAGGCCGAAGAGGGCTCGCTTGCGGCCGCCGGTCCCCGCCGTGAGCGCCTGTCCCGCCATCGTCCTCCATCCCCGCCGCGGACCGGATCGACCGGTGCCGCGGGTCGTGCCTACTTGACCGTGAGATCCCCGACCATGTTGGGGTGCCACTTACACACGAACTTGTAGCTGCCGGCCGCCAGGGCCGGGACGTTGTAGGTGATCGAGTTGACGCCGTTGATCGTGTCGCCTTCGAAGACCAGCTTGCCCGAGCCGTCGGCAATCTGGATATTGTGGGGAATCCCCGCGTCCTGATTGTCGAACTTGATCTGAAACGGCTTGTCGGCCGGCGCCTCGAGGCTGCTGGTCTGGAACTGGACGCCGCTGGCGACCTCATCGAGGACGGCTCCGCCGGCTCCGCCCGATGGCGCCGCGGAAGGCGCCGCCGAACCGGTCGGGGCTCCGGATCCCGACGGCGCGGGACTGCCCGGGTTGCTCCAGCAGTCGGGCACCGGCGTGGCCCCGGCGGGCGGCTCGAACTTGGCGTCGCGCCAGCCGGTGAAGGTCTCGACCTTACCGGCCGACTCGATCGGCTCATTCGTATCCGGGTTCCTCACTTCGTAGGTCGTGTCGTTGGTCGCGCGCAGGAACGCGATCAGGTCCTTGATCTGGAGGTAGTTGAGGGGTCCGCCATTGGTGTCGGCCCAAACCGGCATCAGGCTGAGCGGGTTACCACAGACATAGCGTCCGCCGACGGTCAGCACGTTGAAGATGTACGTCGGGGTCAGGTGGGTGGCCAGCTTCATCTGGTCGTTGAGGATCGGCCCGATGCCGCCCTCGCCGTTGGCGCCATGACAGCGGGCGCAGTTCGCCTCGTAGAGGTTGTAGCCGCGCTCGACCGCGGTGACCGCCTGCGCCTCGGTCTCCTTGGTCAGCCGACTGCTGTCGGGCACCCCGGGAACGCCCAGCTCGTAGAAGTAGTAGACGATCACGAAAAGGACCGTGACCAGCACGGCCAGGAAGCCGTACCAGCGAGCGTTGCCGCTCTGCCGGACGATCTGGGCGGAGCGCTCGGCGGTGAGCGCCAGCTGGTGAGCGCTGGGCGGCGCGGCGAAGCGCTCGACCGGGGCGGGCTCGCTCGGCGGCCGAGTCGCCGGCAGGCGCTGCTCCGGGTCGCGGCCGGTCGGCTCGCTCATGCCTCTCCTTGGGGATCGATCCGGTCGGTCACGTCGGTCAGATGCACCCGGTCGGCGATTTCGGCGGGATCAGGCCCGGCTGACCGAGGGCGATCGGGAGCGGCCCAAGCGTGATCTTGAGCGTGTCGACGTAGAGCGAGCGGTCCTGCTGGACGATCGTTGCGAACCGGTCCATCCCGCGTGGTGCGGGTCCGAATGCCGGTCCGAGCGCCTTGATCCCGAGCCGGTCGTAGCGCGACCCGTGGCAGGGGCACTCCAGCCAGAAGTTCTTGAGGCACGGGTTCGGCTTGCAACCGAGGTGGGGACAGCGCTGGTACAGGGCGCGGACGTTGAGCGCGGTGCCGTCACCGGTCTTGTCCTCACCCGGCTCGAACTCTTGGCGGCTCGTGTCGATCAGGACCACGAACGACTTCGCCTCGGGGAAGTAGATCGGGAACCCCTGGTCGGCCGGCAGCGTGGCGTTGAGCGTCTTGACCTCCTTGAAGGTCCCGATCTTGACCTGGCTGCGGTTGCCGCTGGCGATGCTAGGCCAGATGAAGCCGATCGTCCCGGCCGTCACCTCCAGGAGCCATAGGCCGAAGGCAGCCCCGATCGAGGTGCGCAGCAACTGGCGTCGCGTCAGCCCCTGGACCTGCTCGCGGCGTAACGCCTTGAGGGCCTCGTTCGAGAGGGCCTTGGGCTCGTCAGCGGGCTCGACGTGGTAGTTGCTCATGACCCGACCTGGCTAGAGGTTGAAGTGGAAGGCGAACGGCGTGACGAACGGCGCCTGGAACGCGTAGCCGTTCCCCCGGAAGAAGATCCCGACGAAGGTCAGGACCAGCCCGAGGACGCAGAACAGCGAGAACAGCACGACCGTGGTCTTGCGCTCGGACGGCCGCAGCGCGAGGAGATTGCCCCGGTCGACGTACGGGATGAAGGCGGCCCCGACCAGGATGAACGTCGGCGCGAGGACGCCGGCCACGACCGGGTGGAAGTAAGCCAGGAGCTCCTGCAGCCCGAGGAAGTACCAGGGCGCCTTGGCCACCGCCGGCGTGATCTGGCCATTGGCCAGCTCCTCGAGCGGGGCGTTGACGAAGAGGCCCATCGCCAGCAGGAAGACCGACATCATCCCGGCCGCCAGGAACTCGATCGTGAGCAAGTGCGGCCAGGTCATGACCGTGTCGTCCGGCTCCTTCTGGACCCGGACCACGGCGTCCTGCTTGACGAGCGCCAGGAGCCGGTACGGACGCGCCGACATCGGCACCCGCTGCTTATCGATCTCCGTCCGCCTCGTCGGATCCACGGGCAGAACGACCCGCGTCTCCTTGGGCGTCTTCACATCAGACATTGGTCGTCATAGCGGCCCCGAGATGCCTCCATCTTTTCGGATGCGCCAGAAGTGGACGGCGAGGAAGACGGCGATGACCAGCGGCATGACCATGATGTGGAGCACGTAGAACCGCAGCAGCGTGTTCTGGCCGACCTCCAGCCCGCCCAGCAGGATCAACTTCGTCGGGGTGTTGAAGACCGGCACGTAGCCGCCCATGTTCGAGCCGATGGTGATCGCCCAGTAGGCGATCTGATCCCACGGCAGCAGGTAGCCGGTGAAGCTGATGAACACCGTCGAGAACAGGAGCACCACGCCGACGACCCAGTTGAACTCGCGCGGCGGCTTGTAGGCCCCGTGGTAGAAGACTCGCATCATGTGCAGGAACACGAAGAAGACCATCAGGTGGGCCGCCCAGCGATGGATGTTCCGGGTCAGCAGTCCGAACGTCACCTCGGCCTGGATCTGCAGGATGTTCGAGTAGGCCTGGGTCGCCGAGGGCACGTAGAAGAACATCAGGTAGACCCCGGTCACGGTCAGCACCAGGAACAGGAAGAACGAGAGGCCGCCCAGGCAGAAGGTGTAGGCGAACTTGACCGCGTGCTGGCGGACGCGGACCGGGTGGATGTGCAGGAAGACGTTGTTCATGACCGCGTACGCGCGCGACCGCTCGTCGCGCGGGTAGGGCTGGCGGAAGAGCGAGCGCCACACGACGCTCCGGCGGATGCTCTGGTCCACCCGCTCGAGGAAACTCACCGGGGTCCTCCTGCCACGCCGGGCGTCCCGGCGAGTTGCGCGTCCCGGTACGACTCCTTGTAGAGCCGTCCGTCGGTCGAGATCTCCTGGAGCTCGAACCGCTCCATCGTAATGGCGTCGAAGGGGCATCGTTTGACGCACAACGCGCAGCGGATGCAGCGTTCCTCGTCCAGGATCATCGCCGCTCCCTGCTGCCAGCCGTAGGCCTCCTCGACCTCGGGCAGGAGGCCCTCGGTCTTGAGCTGGCTGACATCGACCATGTGGATCACGCCTTCGGGGCAGACGTCCGCGCAGGCCCCGCAGAGGACGCACCGGAACGGGTCGAACCAGATGTTGAAGTTGCACATTAGGCAGCGGGTCGACTCGGCAACGGCCTCGGTGCTGTCGTAGCCGAGCTCGACCGGGGTCGTGAAATTCACGATCGGGTCGGTCGACGCCATCCGCAGCTCGACGGGCATCATCGGGATGTGCTGGCGTGGCAGCACGTCGTAGAACTCGGGCATCTCGTGGCGCCAGGAGCTGGTCACCTTGACGTTGGCGGCGACCGACACGTCGGTCCGACCGACCAGGTAGCGATCGATCGCGTAGGCGCACTTCTTGCCGTGGCCGGCGGCCTCGATCAGGGTCGTCGGGCCGGTCACGAAGTCGCCGCAGGCGAACACCCCGCGGACGTTCGTGGCGTAGGTCGCCGGGTCGACCTTGACCCGCCCGCGGTTGACCTCGAAGTCGGCTTCGACCGGCAGGAACGTGAGATCGGCGGCCTGCGACACGGCCGGGATGACCGTGTCGGCCTTGATCGTGAACTCCGAGCCCGGGATCGGCACCGGCGACCGCCGGCCGGAGGCGTCGGGCTCGCCCAGGCGGTTCCGGATGAACCGGACGCCGGTGACGTGGCCGTCCTCGCCCAGGACCTCGATGGGACTGGCAAGGAACTCCATCCGGACACCCTCGCGCTCGGTCTCGCCCAGCTCCTCCTCGTCGACCACCAGCTCCGACCGCGTCCGGCGGTAGGCGATGGTCACGTTCTCGGCACCGTGGCGCAGGCTTGTCCTGGAGCAGTCCATGGCGGTGTAGCCGCCGCCGATGACCACGACGTCCTGACCCGGGTCGATCTCCTGGCCGAGGTTCGCCTTCTTCATGAAGTCGACCCCATACTCGACCCCCTGGAGATCGCCACCGGGCACGTCGAGGGCGACCGCGTCCATCGCCCCGGCCGTGATCGCGACCGAGTCGAAGTCGCGCTGGAGCTGATCGAAGGTGATGTCCGTGCCGATGCTGGTGTTGTAGCGGAAGGTCACGCCGAGCCGCTCCACGAGGCGGACGTCCATCTCGATCGCCTCGCGCGGAAGGCGGAAGGCGGGGACACCGATCAGCATCGTGCCGCCGGCGTAGGGCAGGCTGTCGAAGACGGTCACGCCGAAGCCCTTGACGGCCAGCTCGCGAGCGACGGCGAGCCCGGCCGGTCCGGCACCGACCACGGCGACCCGCTCCGGGCGGGGATCGATGGCGGGCATGACGTCGGGGATGCCCGACGCCTCGTGCCACTCGACCAGGAACCGCTTCATCGCGCGAATGGCCAGCGGTCGGTCGATGTCGCCCCGGCGGCAGGCGCGCTCGCAGGGAGCCGAACAGACGTAGGAGCACATCGCGGCGACCGGGTTCGGCTCGCGCGACAGGATATAGCCCTCCTCGAACCGGCCTTCGGCGGCGAGGTTGAGATACCCCCGGCAGTTGGTGCCGACGGGGCAGGCCTCCTGGCACTCGATGTTGCATTGGAGCCAGGAGGCGTCGACGGGCTGGATCAGGAATTCCTGGTTCGGATCGATGGCCAAGCGGAAGTCGTGCCTTTCCCTGCGATCGGCTCGGACAGGCGGAGGCGGGCGGCGGCGGGCGCCGACCGAGCCGAATCTACCATCGCCGGCCCGACCGTTGCACGAGGTGACGTCGATCGGTCCGAGGGCGTCCGGTCGAGTTGACGGCCGGCCGTGGTCGCAGCTACGCTCCCGGCGGGGTTCGTCCGACCGCCCTCCAAGGCATCAACCAGCGAGGATGACGACGTGACCGCGAGCGAGTTCGCCTTTCTGGCTCTCGGGCTGGTCCTGGGAGTCGCCAGCGGCGCCGCGCTGTCGATCGTCCTCCGTGCCCGTCAGCCGGCTCCCCGCGAGGTGCGGGTGACCGTCTCGGCCGACGCAATCCCACGTCGTGGCGCGACGTTATCCGGGCTGATGGCGCCCGGCGCGGCGTCGATGTCGATCGCCGCCCGGGGCGGCCCGGCCGATCCCGCCGTCCTTGGGACGACAGTCGAAGACCGAACGCCTGTTCGTTCCGATAGTCCGGTCCGGCCACTGGTGGGACTGCCGATCCGGCCCGAGCCCGATCTGCTGATCGAAGCCGTCGAGGGGACGACGACCGTCGCCGTCCTCGACCGCACCCTGGTCGCCGTCGGTGCGGGTCCCGCCCCGATCCGGGCCGCGGCCCTCGGTCGGCCGGTCGATGGGGAGCAGCCCCCGGCCGCCCGAGCGGAGCCCGAGCGGCCCACGGGTGCGCGGGCCGACCCCGAGTGGCCCAGGGCCAGGGCCGAGGCGAACCCACCCGCCGGCAGGTTGGGTCGGACTGGCAGCGCGGGCCCGCCGCTGGGCCCGACGGCCGGGTCCGATGCCTGCGTCGATGAGCGACGGTTGGCCGACGATCGCTGCGCCCTGGCCGACCGCCTCCGCGAAGCCGCAGCGGCCGCTGCCGATCGGGCCCGCGAGGCACAGAGGGCCTACGACGAGCACACCGGCCGGGCGGCTCGCGCCGCCAGCGTGGCCGAGCCGAGGGCCGTGCGCGCGGCCAAGGAATCGGCCTGGTCCGACTTCCGCCGTTCCAACGCGACCAGCGGCAGCCGCGAGGACCTGGAGAATGCCGCCCGGGAATGGCTCCAGGAGATCGACCGGATCAACCGGACCGCCCGCGAAGCCGAGCTGGAGGCGGGTCGCGAGCGCGAGTCAGCCGCCGCGATGGTCCTCCTGATCGAGCGCCTCTCGCTGGAGGCCGATGCCGCCCGGATCAACGCTGAATCCGCGTCGGAGGCGTGCCTAGTCGCCCGTAGCGCGCTGGCTGCCTGCGAGGAGGCGGCAGCCGAACGCCGCGCCCCGAGTTCGCCACCTGAGCCCGGCGATGAGGATCGCGAGGAGCTGACCCGGCCTCGACTCGTCGGCGCGCCCGGCTTCGGACCGACCGGTCCGCTCCTTGACGAGGAAGCTACCCAGCGCGTCTTCGGCGAGAATGAGCCGGCCATTCTGAAACTCCTCCGGGGCGACCGCGAGACGATGACCAAGATCGTCGCCAGCCTGGCCGGCGACGACCCCACCGAGCGGCGTCACTGGCAGCTCGCACTGAGCGGCCTGGTCGATGCCGTCCTCGCCCGGGCAATCGAAGCCTCAGCCCTCGAGTTCCCCCGCGGTCACCCGTTCTGGTCGGCCTTCAACCAGGAGCAGTGCCGGGACGTGGCCACGGCCCTGGCGTCGTTCGGCTACCGATTCGATGGCCTTGGCGGCTTCGTCGACGGACGGATCCCAAGCCAGCGCGACCTGTCGCTGGCGGTCGGCTATGCCGGCTTCGACCCGATGCGCTTCCGCAACTGGCCGAACGAACGCGACTCGGCGGAGCTGTACCGCGATGTCGCGGTCTCGGCCGGGGAGTTCCTCGCCGGGGCAGCAGGCGAGCTGACCCTCGGCGAGATGCTGGCGGTCCTCCACGGACGAGCCGAGGGCCTGACCGACCTGTGGAACGCCTGGGGTCGGATCCGGCCGCTCCTGCTTCAACCCTGATCCGACCGGTCAGGCGGGGATGGGCGCCTCGTCCTCGTCGTCGTCGATGATCGAGAGCCGGAAATCCTCGGCCGCGGCCACCCCGATCCGCGCGCCGTCGCCGCCGGCCCACTCGGCGATCCGCGCGGCGAGCCCGTCGGGGTCGTGGATCTGGCTGGCATGGGCGCGCAGCGCCTCGACCTTTCGGCCGATGGTGGCGGTGACGTCCACCCACGCGTTTGGCGCCGTCGTCCAGAACAGGTACAACCGTCGCACCCGGTGGGCCGCCAGGCCCTCGCGGGCCAACCAGGGGAAGGCCATCGGGTTGCGCGCGGCCGGGTAGACCGCGTCCACGGCGGCGATCCCGGCGGCCCGATGGTCGGTGTGATTGATCCCGCCGTCGGGATAGACGACCACCTCGGGGTCCTGGGTCAGCACCGCGTCGGGCCGGAACGTCCGGATCTCGCGGACCAGCAGCTCGCGCAGGGCCAGGTCGTTGGCGAGGGCACCGTCCGGCTGATGGAGAAAGCTGACCCCGGCGTAGCCGACGATGGCGGCCGCGGCGCGCTGCTCAGCCTCGCGTGTCGCCGCCAACGCGAGCGGGTCGAGGTCGGGGTCCTCACCGCCCTGGTCGCCGCTGGTGCAGCAGACCAGCCAGCCGGTCGAGCCGGCATCGATCCAGCGCGCGGCCGTGGCAGCCGGGCCGAAGTCGGCGTCGTCCGGGTGGGCGACGATGACCATGAACCGGGCCGGCCGCCAGTCGTGCGGCTGGGACAGCTTGGCGGAATTGGGTACGTCCGGATCAGGCTCGGTCATCGGCTGGATCCGTGCAGAAAATCCGCTTGCAGACCCGCCGCGGTTTCGTACAATCGGCGGCGAGGCTTCGCTCGTCTCCCCCCACGGGCGAGGCCTCCCTCCATGTCCGCGACCCGTCCGGGAGAGCTCAACCGACCGTGGCGGCTCGGGCCTCGGCGATCGCGGCCAGGACCTCGGCGGCGTGCCCGTCGGCCTTGACCCGCGGCCAGGTGCGGGCGATCCGTCCGTCGGGGCCGACGAGGAAGCTGGAGCGGACGATGCCCATGTACTCGCGCCCGTAGTTCTTCTTGAGCGCCCACGCGCCGTAGGTGTCGGCGACCGCATGATCCTCGTCGGATAGGAGCGTGAACGGAAGGGAGAACTTGGCCCGGAACCGTTGGTGGCTGGCGGCGCCATCCGGGCTGATCCCCCAGACCTGGGCGCCCTCATCGCGGATCTCGGCGTCGAGGTCGCGGAACTGGCAGGCCTCGGTCGTGCAGCCGGCCGTATCGTCCTCGGGATAAAAGTAGACCAGGGTCCATCGGTCCCGTTGCTCGGAGAGTCGGTGGATGGCACCCGTCTCGTCGGGCAGCGCGACCTCGGGGGCCTGGTCGCCGACGGCAGGGATGCTCATCCGGGCAGCCTATCAGAGGTCGGCTGCCGGGCTCACCGTCTCGATCACCACGAGGATCCCGCTCCGGATCGAGACGCGGGCGACGGCGGCGACCCGCACGTTCGACAGACCACGGGCCGGGCCGACTGGCAGGGCCTCGTCATCGAGCGGCCAGGCGAGTCCCTCCGTGGTCACCCCGTCCACGCCGGGGCCGAACGGGATCAACGAGACCAGGTCGCTGACTCGCCCCGCCAGCTCGTGCCCGGGCCCCGGCCGGACCATCCGCACCCGGGTCGATCCGTCCAGGAGGACGGCCTCCAGGCCGGCCAGGTCGGGCAGCGCCAGCAGGGCGATATTGGCCACGAGGTGGTCGGGGCGACCGCCGAGCCCACCGACGATGGTCAGGGCATCGGCGCCCCGGTCGAGCGCGGCCCGGACCGCCAGCTCGGTATCCGACTCGTCCTTCGCGATCGGCGCCACCTCCACCGGGATGCCCGCTGCGCGCAGTCGGTCGAGCTCGTCCGGGGCGATCGAGTCGAAATCGCCCACGGCCAGGTCGGGGCGCAGGCCGAGCATGTCGGCGGTCGTGGCTCCGGCATCGGCCGCGATCACCAGCCCGACCCCATCGGCCCAGCCCGGCCAGGCGCGGTCGAGGGCGGCCCGAGCCGGCGGGACCCCGGCTGCGACCACGAGCGCGCGCATCGCCGGAGTCAGCCGGGAGCCGGGGCACGAGGGGCCACGACCCGATCGGGTGTCGGCTCGGCGAGCAGGCGATCGACCCACTCGACCATGCTCGCGGCCGTCTCCTGGGCACCCGCCGTACGGAGATCTGAGGCGTCGCCGAGGACGGACTCGATGCCGATCCCGCGCGCGCCGGCGGCGACCGCCATGCGCATGTCATCGGGCGTGTCCCCGACATACCGGCTGGTGGCGATCCGGTCGGCCAGCCCGAGTCGCTCGAGGGCCGCCCGGAAGGGCGCCGGGTCGGGCTTCTGGGTCAGGAAGTCGTCGCCGTAGACGATCGCCCCGAACATCGATTCGACGCCCAGCCGGCGGAGCTCGGCGCCGACGCGATCGCTCCGGCCGGCGGTCACGATCGCCAGCGGATAGCCGGCCGTGGCAAGCCGCTGAAGGGCCTCGCGGACGCCTGGGAAGAGTTGCGTATCGTCGTGGTCGAGGGCCGCCCACCAGCTCGCATTGGCCTCCTCGAGCCGGTCGTCGGGCACGCCCAGCCGCCCGTACATCACCCGCCAGTCCGGCGCGAAATGGCGGCGGTACAGGTCCTTGTCGAAGGGCAGGTCGAGGCCGGTCATCACGGCCACGTTGGCCTCGTAGATCGCATCCAGGGTGTCGGCCAGGGTGCCATCCCAGTCGAACAGGATCGGGTCCATCCGGGCGATGCTACTCGACCGCCCGATGGTAGACTCCCGCGGTGTCCGAGCCCGCCGAACATCCTGGGATCCAGCGCGTCCTGGACGCCGCGGCGCGCAAGGGGGTGACCCTCGAGATCAGGGTCTTCGCCGAGTCGACCCACACCG
>JBDTQW010000018.1:0-38248 GCA_039931975.1 Chloroflexota bacterium
CGTACATCGGCGAGAGGCGGATCGTCTTGGCGTAGCAGCCGCCCTCGAAGTTGAACACGCCGGCGTCGCCCCAGCCGTGCTCGTCGTCGCCGATCAGGCTGCGCTCCGGATCGGCTGAGAGGGTCGTCTTGCCGGTCCCCGAGAGGCCGAAGAAGATGACGGGATCATGAGCGGGCCCGACGTTGACCGCCGCATGCATCGGCAGGACGCCTTCGTCGGGCATCAGGTGGTTCATCACCGTGAACGCCGACTTCTTGATCTCTCCGGCGTACTCGGTGCCGACGATGATGATCTCCATCCGCTTGAGGTGGACCAGGATCGCCGTCTCCGTGCGCGTCCCCTCCGTCGCCGGGTCCGCCTTGAACGAGGGCACGTTGATGATCGTGAAGTTGGGGACGAAGGCGGCAAGATCGGCCGCGCTCGGGCGGCGGAAGAGGTTGCGGGCGAAGATGCTGGCCCAGGCCGTCTCCGTGTAGACCCGCAGGCTGCGGCGATGTCCGGGTGCGGCACCGATGAAGCAGTCCTGGGCGTAGAGCACCTTGCTGCTGACGTATTCCACCAGGCGAGCCCGCAGCCGATCGTAGTCGGCCTCGGCGATCGGCCGGTTGACCGGGCCCCACCAGATCTTGTCGTGGCTCGAGGGTTCGTCGACGATGAACTTATCCTGCGGGCTCCGGCCGGTGTGCTTGCCGGTCCGGACGACGAGCGGGCCGGCGGCGGCCAGCAGCCCCTCCCCAGCGCGGATCGCGTCCTCGTACATCTCGGCGCTCGACAGGTTGATCCGGACGGAGCGTCCGAGGGTCTTGGTCGGGGTTCGGGTGGCGGTCACTGGTTGGCTCCCTGGTCGGCATCGAGGCAGGTCGATCCCGAGCCCATGCATGGGTCATCGGTTCGACCGGCCGCGCGTGCCTCGTGGCCGGCCTTCGGGCGCGGCGGAGGAAGTCGGCTTCCGCAGTCCGGTCGATGATACGCCCGGTGGTCGGTTGCGACAAGGTTGCAGCCGTGTTGCACGATGCCGTCCCGGTGCCGACGAACACCGGACGAGCCCTGCCACGGCCCGTCGCATCGTGCGTGAGCACGGTCAGCCTGGCCCTGGCGCCGGACGGCTCGGTCCGGGCGACCTATGCCGTGCCGCTCGGGGCGGGCAGCGCCAGCTCGGTGACGACCTCAGGCCGTCGCCGGGGCAGGAGCCGATCGTGGCGCCGTCCTAGATCGCCACCGTATGATCGTCGCGGCAACCTAGCCAGCAGGTCAGCTCGACCACGGAGGTCCACCACCGAACGTGCCAGCCCCCAAGCGCAAGACCGTCTACCGCAAGCCGCCACCAGTCAAGCCACCGATCCCCGGAGTGACTGCTCCGGAGCCATACGTCCGCCCCACCGTTGCCGAGATCAACACTGCGGCACGCCACGGCCGGACCGATCTGGCGGTCGGCGATCGGGTCAAGATCATCGGCGCCGGCCTGTACACCGGCGAGATCGTGGTCATCGAGCGATTCGCCGGCGCGGTCATCCCCACCGCGCAGATCCGGACCGAGAGCGGCCACAGCCGCCAGGTGCGAACGATCGATCTCGAGCCGGTGGAGTAGCCCTCACGCCCCGTCGAGGGCGTGGCGCAGGTCGGCGATCAGGTCGTCGGGGGATTCGATCCCGACTGACAGGCGGATGAGCGCGTCCTCGACCTCGAGGACAGACCCGGCGACCGAGGTATGGGTCATCAGGGCCGGCATCTCGATCAGCGACTCCACGCCGCCCAACGACTCGGCCAGCGTGAAGATCCGCGTGGCTTCGCAGACGGCAACGGCGCGGGCCTGGGCATCGCGGCCGTGCCGGCCGCCGGCGCGCGGGGCGAACGCGACCATCCCTCCGCCGGAGCGCATCTGCCGAGCGACCACCTCCGCCTGGGGGTGGGCCCGGGGTCCCTCGCCGAGGCCCGGGTAGCGAACCCACTCGACGTCGTCGCGCTCGGCCAGGAAGCCGGCCACCGCGGCCGCGTTGCGGGCGTGGCGCTCGACCCGCAGGGCCAGGGTCCGCAGACCGCGCAGGACCAGGAAGCAGTCGAACGGCCCGGGCACCGCTCCCATTGCGTTCTGCAGGAAGCGCAGCCGCTCGCCGAGGTCGTCCCGGGCGGTGACGGCGATCCCGTTGATCGTGTCCGAGTGACCGGCCAGGTACTTGGTGGCCGAGTGGAACACGATGTCGGCGCCGAGGGCCAGGGGGCGCTGGATGGCCGGCGAGGCGAAGGTGCTGTCGACCACGAGGAGGGGCCGTTCGCCGCGGGCGCCCTGGTGGGCGTCGAGCCGTTCCGCGACGGCCTCGATGTCGATCACCTTGAGGTGCGGGTTGGACGGCGTCTCGAGCCAGACCATCCTCGTCCGTTGATCGAGACCGTCGCGTAGCGCCCCGGCCGGATCGCTGGCCAGGTCCAGCCAGCCGATCGTCACGCCCCGAGGTCCGGCCACGCGCTCGAGATAGCGCCAAGTGCCGCCGTAGACGTCGTCGCCGGCAAGGATCGCCTCGCCCGGAGCGACCAGCTCGGTGATCGCGGCGGTGGCGGCGGACCCACTGGCGAACGCGATCCCATGGCTGCCGCCCTCGAGCGTGGCGACCGCGCGCTCGAGCCGCTCGCGGGTCGGGTTCTGGCTGCGCGCGTACTCGTAGCCGCGGGTCGGCCGGCCGACGGCTTCCTGGGCGTAAGTGCTCGTCTGGTAGATCGGCGGCGCGACCGCGCCGGTCAGCTCGTCAGGTTCCTGGCCCGCATGGACCGCCAGGGTCTCGAAGCTGAGGTCGTCCATCGCGGCATCATCGGTCATCCGGGTCCCTCGGCTAACCGCCCGTGGGGTGGTGGGCGAGGTACTCGAGCAAGTCGAGCTTGGCGACGATCCCGATCGGGCGGCCGTCGCGGACGACGAGAAGCGCCGGGATGCCCCCCGCGAGCTGACCGAAGGCCTCCGCCAGCGACGCGTCCGCCTGGACGATCGGGAGCGGCTCGTCCATGACCTCGCCCACGGTCCGCTCCACGGCCTCGGGGTCGCGGAAGGCGCGGTCGAGGAGGCCCTTTTCGGAGATCGACCCGACGATCGAATCGAGGGCATCGCCCTCGGGCGCCTGCGAGACCGGCATCTGGCTGATGTTGTAGTCCTGGAGCGTGGCGATCGCCTCGCCCACTCGCTGGGTGGTCCGGGCGACGACCAGGTCGGGCAGCCTGCCGTGGTGACGCTCCGCCAGCAGCTCGGACACCCGGATGACCGCGCCGGGCCGATCCAACAGACCGTTGACCCGCATCCACTCGTCGTTGTAGAGCTTCGACAGGTACGAGCGGCCCCCGTCGGGGAGGAGGACCACGAGCACGTGATCGGCCGCTCCGTCCGGATCCTCAGCCATGATCCTACGGGCCTCGTCGAGCGCCGCCACGAACGCAGTCCCTGAAGACTCACCGACCAGGATCCCTTCCTCACGGGTGAGCCGGCGCGCAGCGGCGAAGGCGTCGCGATCCGACACCCGGACCCAGCGGTCGACGACCGACGGGTCGTAGGTGCCCGGGAAGAAGTCCTCGCCGACGCCTTCGGTGAGGTAGGGCCGGGCGGTGTCGCCCGACAGGACACTGCCCTCCGGGTCGGCGCCGACGATGACGATCGCCGGGTTCTGGGCCTTCAGGTAGCGGCCTGCGCCGGTGATCGTGCCACCCGTCCCCACGCTGACGACGAGATGGCCGATCCGGCCCTCGGTCTGACGCCAGAGCTCCGGCCCGGTGGTCCGCTCGTGGGCGTCGGGGTTCTCCTGGTTCCAGTACTGGTCGGGCTTGAAGGCCCCCGGGATGTCCCGGGCCAGCCTGGCGGCCACGCTGTAGTAGCTCTCCGGGCTCTCCGGGTCGACGTTGGTCGGGCACAGGACCACCTCGGCGCCGTAGGCCCGCAGGAGCTGCTGCTTCTCCGTCGACTGCTTGTCGGCCATGACGAAGATGCAGCGGTAGCCCTTGAGGGCCGCGGCGATCGCCAGGCCGTGGCCGGTATTGCCGCTCGTCGGCTCGATGATCGTCCCGCCCGGCTTGAGCAGGTCGGCCCGCTCAGCGGCCTCGATCATCGGCAAGCCGATCCGGTCCTTGACCGAACCGCCCGGGTTGAGCATCTCGAGCTTGGCCAGGATGAGCGGCTGAGCGGCGGTCGGTCCCAGCTCGCGGGTGACCCTGGTCAGGCGGACGAGAGGCGTGTCCCCGACCAGGTCGAGGATCGAGCCGGCGTAGTCCATTGTCCGAGTATGCCCGATGGCCTAGCCGTCCGAGCCTGACGCCGGCGTCTCCCGGTCCAGCCGCCCCTTGCGCAGGAGCAGCCAGGTCAACTTCTGGCGGAGCCGGCGGGGGTGCTCGCTCGGATCGATCGTCCAGGGATGGAGGGCCGCCACGGCCGGGCCCAGAAGCTCCGCGAACCGCTCGGTCAACCGCCGGGCGAGGTCGAGCTCTTGGCGGGAGCCCTCGGGGACGGGGCGACCGTCCCAGTCCGATCCCAGCAGCTCGCCCGCACTGGTCGGCGCCAGGATCCTGGCCGCGATCCGCCGGCCCAGGTAGAGCTCCTCGGTCCCGGCCATGGCCAGCGGGACGATCGGCGCGCGGGTCCGCAGGACGATGAGTGCAGCTCCGCTGCGGAAGGGCCCGATCCGGCCGGCGGGTCCGCTCACGGTGCCTTCGGGCATCTGGGCGAAGACCGCCCCGTTGGCCAGGACCGCCCGGGCCGCAGAGACGTGCTTTTCGACGCCGACGCCGCCGCGCCAGACGGGCAGGAGCCCGCCGATGCGATGGATGAGCGCCTCGCGCCAGCGCGGCCCGAACGCCGACGGGCCGGAGCCGAGGAACCAGACCCGTGGCTCGAGCGGCAGCGCCACCAGGACGACGAAGGGGTCCATCCAGCCCCGATGGGCCGCCGCCACCACGATGTACCCGCCGGTGCGGGGCAGGAGCTCGCGACCCTCGACGCCGATCTTGAAGCGGAACAGTCCGAAGAGGATGAACCGGGCGAGCAGCGCGGTCAGCCGGACGAGGAGACTGGCCTTCGCCTCGGGTGGCCGACCGAGCCAGTCGAGGCCTTCGACCGCCCCTCCGCGCGCCGCCGCCAACGCCTCCGGGGCGATCCGCGGGGGCGGTGGGCGGTCTCGCTTCGGCCGGGCCGCCCCGGGCGAGGATCCGCCCGAGGGTTCGCTCACGCGCTCGAGGTCTCCCCGTCGGCGGAGGCATCTGCGCCGGCCTCGGCCCGGGCGCGTTGATCGGCCTCGATGTGGGCGACGCTCGGGCCAGCTCGAACGTGGCGGGCGACGAGGATCGCCAGGGCGATGGCGATCGCCACCGCAGAGGCGATCTGGGCGGTCGGGACCCCGCCCAGGGTCCAGTTGTAACCGGCGCGCATGAACTCGAGCAGGAACCGGGTCGTCCCGTACCAGATGAAGAAGATGAGCAGGAGATCGCCCGCCCGCAGGCGATTCGAGTACTGCCGGCCTAGCCAGAGCAGGAGCAGCAGGCCGAGGACCGCCGACAGCGACTCGTACAGGAACAGCGGCTGGAAATGCTGGCCGAGCGTCGCATTGGGATCGGATCCGGCCGGACACAGGTACGGCGCGACCCGGTGCTTGCACTGGATGGCGATGCCCCATGGCAGGTCGGTCTGCGGGCCATAGAGCTCCTGGTTGAAGAAGTTGCCGACGCGACCGATCGCCTGCATCGCGAACAGGCCCGGCGCGACGACGTCTGTCCAGCGCCAGAAGGGTTGCCGCTTCCAGCGCAAATAGAGCCAAGCCGCGATCGTGCCCAGCAGCAGCCCCCCGAAGACGCCGAGGCCGCTGAACCCGGCGAAGGCATACGACCCGTCGGCCGCGCGCTTGATCGGGAGCAGGATGGTCAGCGGGTCGTCTTTGTACAGCGACCACTGGTCGATGACGTGGTACAGCCGACCGCCGATCAGCGCGGCGACGGCCACGACGATCAGGCCGTTGATGATGAGCTCGGGATCGAGGCCCTTGCGCCGTGCCTCGCGGACCATGATCTGGTAGGCGGCGAGCAGGCCGAGCGCGTAACAGATGCCGTACCAGTACACCGGGAGGGGACCGAGCTGGATCGCGATCGGGTCGGGGGTGAAGTCGATCATCGTCGGGGAGTGTAGTCGGTCGGCCCCCGCTCACCGGGTGATGGGTCCAGCCTCCGCCCGGGACCGTCCCTATACTGGCGCCCGATGCCCCCCTCCCCCGAGCCCGCGAGCTGCCCCGCGTGAACGCCGAGTTCCAGTGGTGGCTGCTCATCCTCGGCATCGTCATCGGTGGGGCGCTGGTCTACCTGGTGCTGGCCGATCTGCACGACGACCGCGACGACGAGGAGATCGCGCTCGACGAGGATCTCGAGGAAAATTTCGAGGAGGAGGTCGGGGCGGATGACCGGCCGATCACCGGCGAGCCCACGGGCGACAGTGGGGTGGCGGGGCGCTGGTCGGGGCCAACCGATCGGATCCCGATCGAGGCCTCCGTTCCGGCCGACCCGGCTCCGGCCGACGAGCGCGGTTCCACGTCAGTCGGGGACGACCCCGGTGTGCAGCGCGACGGCGCCAAACGCGAGACGGCGGTAGCCGACCTCTCGTAGCCCGACCCGGGTCATCGTCGCCGCCAGTGCGGCGGGATCGGGGAAGCCCTCCAGCGAGGCCGGCAGGTAGCGGTAGGTCTTGCCTCGCGCGAACAGCGCAGCGGTCAGCGGTGGGAGCAGCCGGAAGACGGCCAGGTAGACGCCTCGCCAGATCCGTGGCCGCGGCGTTGACAGCTCGAGGCACACGACCCGGCCGCCCGGCCGGACCACCCGGGTGAGCTCGCGGAAGCCGGCTTCGAAGTCGGTCAGGTTACGCAGGCCGAATGCGATCGTGGCCGCGTCGAAGGTATGCCGCTCGAACGGCAGCGCCAGGGCGTTGCCGACGACGAACTCGAGCTGGATGAGGTCCTCGGATCCGAGCCGCGCCTGCTCGATCATGTGCGGCGAGATGTCGACTCCGACGACTCGCCCGAACGGGCCGACCCGGTCGGCCAGGGCCAGGCTGAGCTTGCCCGTGCCGCAGGCCACGTCGATGGCCGATCCTCCGGAGAGCAGCCTGGTCGCCCGGACCGCGGCGCCTCGCCAGCGTGCGTCGCCGCCCGCGGTGATCAGCGTGTTGACCCGGTCGTAGACCGGCGCGATCTCGTCGAACATCGCCGCGACGTCGGCCTCGGGCACCAAGTTGCCGGTGCGCGGCGTGGGCTTCGACCCGGATCGGCGCGGGTTGCCCGCCGTCGACTTCACGAAGGGCCCCGGTCCGTCGGTCAGTCCTGCTGAGCGGTCCCGGTCAGGACGTCGACCCGGCGACCGGCGGCGTCGACCAGAGTGATCCCGAACGTCGTCCCCGGACCCGCGTTCTTGAGGTCTTCTGACCAGCCCTCCCAGTAGGCCAGCCCGCCACCGAAATCCATGGTGCCTAGCCTGGACCGGGACCCATCGGCCCGACTGATCCAGCAGTTGAACACCTCGCCCGATGGGGGCTCGCTCAACCCGGGAGCACTGACCACCAGCTCCTCGGTCGATGCTGAGAAGAGGATCGTCCCGGTCAGCCCGCCAGCTCCGCCAGGCGAGCCCACGAGGTTGACCCGCAGCGCGTCGGGCTCGGCACTGACTCGCAGGGTCGCCGCATTCAACTCGGCCAGCGCCGCGGCGTGGCCACGTTGGTCCTCGACCAGGCGCACGCCCAGCAGCCCGCTTCCGACCAGGGCCACGGCCAGGACCGCCGCCAACGCGGCAGGCCTGCCCAGCACCCGGCGACGGAGATCGCCCGTCGCGGGTCGGGCCGTGGGCGCGGTGGAGCCGGTCGGTGGCTCTGCGTCGGCCTCGCCGGGACCCACGGCCCTGCCGGGACCGACGTCCGTGCCGGGACCGACGTCCGTGCCGATGCCCACGGTCGACGCCTGGGCCGGGGCCTGGGCTCGGCGGGGGCGACCGACGTTCCGGACCAGCTCAAGGGTGTGAGCTCGGAGCTCGGCCGGCACTGCCGTCTCAACCGCCTCGCGGACGAGCTGCCCGACAAGGGCCAGCCGGCGAGCCTCCTCCGCGCAGGCGGGGCAGCCAGCGAGGTGTCCGGCGATGGCGGCGGCCCCCGCGGTGTCGCCCGCGCCCAGCCGATCCAGGCCATCCGGCTCGACCGCGGCCAGCTCCAGGAGCTCGCGGACCTCGGCGTGTTCCATCACCGGCTGCCCTTCGCCCCGGCTTCGACAGCTCTGATCGAGCGCGGCTGCAGATCGAGCGCGGCGCCGTCCATCGGCACGGGGGCGAGCTCGGGGCCGAGCTCAAGGCGAAGCTTGAGGAGCGCCCGCCGGGTCCGGGTCTTGACCGTTCCGAGCGGCCAGCCCAGGCGCAGCGCGATCTCGCTCTGGCTCAGCTCATCGCGATAGGCGAGCAGCAGGACCTCGCGCTCGGGCTCGTCCATCGTCGCCAGCGCCGCGACGAGCAGGGCCCGCAGCTCGGCGCGGGCCAGCGCGGCTTCCGGACTCGGACCGGCCAATGCGCCGCCCACGACGTTGCCACCGCGGGCCACTCGTTCCAGGGTGGCGGCCTCGGTCTCGTCGCCCATCCCCGCTGCCGAGATCGGGACGATCGTCGGGCGCCGTCCGGCCGCGCGCAGGCGGTCCACGGTCCGGTTCCGGGCGATCGTCAGCAGCCAGGCGGCTAGCGACCCCCGGTTCGGATCGAATTGTTCGGCTCGGTTCCACAAGGCGAGAAAGGTCTCCTGGACGATGTCTTCGGCAAGCGTCCGATCCGAAGTCAGCCGGTAGGCCGCGCCGTGGACCGCGTCGGCGTGGCGGTCGTAGAGTCTCGCCAGCGCGTCATCCGAGCCAGCCACGAGCTCCGTTACGAGCCGGGCGTCCTCGATCGGGTCAGTCCGCGCTCCCGCCATCCACTACGCCTCCGGCTCGCTGCCGGTTTCACGGTCCAGCGGCAGCGGCCTGCGCTCGAATGCCGTGGAGAAGACGATCTCGGTCTCGCTGGTGTACACATGCGGGATCGCCTGGATCAGCCGCATCACCCGCTCGAGGTCGAGCGTGTCGGCCGCCCGGATCTTGAGCAGGTAGTCCGCCTCGCCGGCCACGTGATGACAGTCCTCGACCTCGGGGATGGTGGCGAAGTCGGCGGTCAGGTCCGTGGTCGGCATGCCGGGTGCCTGGCGGATCCGGCTGAAGGCGAGAACGCCCAGACCGACCGCCTTCGGGTCGACCAGTGCGGCGTACCCGCGGACGACCCCGCGCGACTCGAGGCGCTTGACCCGTTCGTGAGCTGACGGCGCGCTCATCCCAGCGGCGGCCCCGAGGTCGGCGTACGACGCGCGTGCGTCGCGCTGAAGCGCGCCCAGGATCCGCAGGTCATTGGCGCTGAGTCGATCCTTTTGCGTCAATGGTCTATATCCGTTAGGTGCGGTGCGGTTGACGCTATCTGTTTATTAGTCTAGAGTTGGCAACAGCAGTCAATTCGTAACAAAAGGAGGTTCCGCTCATGCTTCTCGTGATCGGCCTCGCCGTGGTCGCCTTGATCGCGATCGCCGCCATCCTCATCGATCCCTCAGAGGGCTACCAGCAGCCCCACGATCCGAGCAAGGACCTGCCCATCTGGGCCTTCCTCGGGCGTCGCTAAGCAAGCAGCCTACCAGTCTCCCGCCGGACGCCGCCGCGGTCCGGCCGGGAGGCTGCCCGCCGGCCGGTGCGCCTCCAGGCAGGTGACCCCGATCGGGCCGACGCTCGCGTCATGGTCCGTGCCGGCCGGTGGCTCGAGCCGGTCCCCCGCCTCGAGATGCAGCCGCGCCCCGGTTCCGGGCAGCCCGAACACGATCGAGCCCTCGGCCACGACGATGACCTTGTCGTAGTCGTGCTGGTGCGCCGGGTACCGACCATCGGGACCGTTCGACCAGGCCTGGGCGGTCAGGCCCTCCGTCGCCAGGCGCGTCGAGAGGCTGTTTGCCGTCATGATCGGGTCCGCCTCTCAGCCGTCACGATCCCGGCGGCGCCCGTCGGACGGGCTGGTCGGTGCCGGCGTGCTCGTGGAGTCGCGATCCGTCGCCGATCCACGGCGCGTCCCGACCAGATCGGCGGCGTGCTTCCGCCAGGCCTCGTCGGCGGCTCGTGGGTCGTCGCCCAGCGAGGTCGCGACCACCAGGAACGCGACCCCGAAGATCGCACCGGCACCGACCGCCAGGAATCCCGGCCAGCCGATCCACAGCAGGAACACGAGGGTCACCACCAGGGCCGTCGCGAGGCTGCCGACGATGTACCCGAGGGTCGGCACGGCGCTCCTTTCGCTCCGCGACTACGTGACGTTGACGCCGATGAGCCGGCCGACGAGGAACGTCACGGCTGCCGCCGCAGCGCCGATGACGACCTGGCGCATCCCGGAGAACAAGGCGCTCCGACCGGTCAGCAGGCTCACCCCGACCCCGACGCCGAACATCGCGGCCAGGCTCAACGCGATGCTCACGGCCACGATCGTCAGCCCGCCCCCGAACAGGAAGGGCAGGACCGGCACCATCGCCCCGATCGAGAACGCCACGAACGAGCCGCCGGCTGCGCCCAAGGGCGATCCGAGCTGATCGGGGTCCAGCCCGAGCTCTTCGCGGACGAGAGTGTCGAGCGCGTGCTGCGGGTCGCGGAACAGCTTCTCGGCGATCTTGTCGGCTTCGGCCGCCGAAAAGCCCTTGGCCCGGTAGATCGAGGCGAGCTCGGCTTGTTCCTCCTCGGGCATCGCCTCGAGCTCGGCGCGTTCGAGGGCGATCTGGCGCTCGAACAGCTCGCGCTGGGATTGCATCGAGATGTATTCGCCGGCGGCCATGCTGAATGCCCCGGCGAGAAGCCCGGCGACCCCGGCGAGCAGGACGAGCCGCGGTTCCCCGACCGATGCCCCGGATACGCCCATGACCAGGCTCGTGTTGCTGACCAGGCCGTCGCTGATCCCGAAGATGACCGCCCGCAGCGTGCCCGACTGACTGGATCGATGCCAGCGTTCGTCACGACCCATCGAGCGGGTACGGTCGGCATGGGCCATCCGCAGATCCTCCGCCGAGATCTCCACGGCGTCGCCGCCGTTCTCGAGGCGCTTCCAGATCTCGGCATGCTCGCGCTCGTCGGCGGCGATCGCCTCGACCTCGGGCGAGGCTTGGCCCTGGTAGATGTCCTCCTCGTCGCCCTCGAGCGCCTGGACGAGGTCGCTCACGGCGCGCGTGCCGAGGAGCCGGGCCAGGAGGATGATCGTCCGGACCCGCAGCCGTGGGCCGGCCGGCGGAGGGACGTCGACTCCCAGCTCGCGCAGCTTCCCGGCCCAGATCTCGGCGTGACGACGCTCGTTGCCAGCGATGGTTCGGAAGGCGGTCGCCCGGCGCGGTTCCTTCTCGATCGAGGCCAGGGCGTCGTACAGGACCATCGCGTCTCGCTCGAGCCTGAGGTTATCGAGACTCTGGGCGACGTCCATCGGGGGCATCGGCTGATGGTAGCGACGAACGGTTCGGCCCGCGGCTCGGCGGTTCGGACGGACCGCACCGTAAACTGGCGTCGTGGTCGTTCCCCCGCTCCGCTACCTGTCGGCGGCGGACGTCATCGCAGCGATGCCGTCGCTCGAGGAGCGACTGCGCCTCGCGGAGCAGACTCTCGTCGCCCTGGCTGACGGATCGGCCGAGCTCCCGCCCAAGATCGGCGTCCACCCCCGCCCGCCGACGTCGTTCGGACACGCCATGCCGGCGGTCCTGCGCGGCGACGATCCCGAAGGCGGCGACGATCTTCTCGGGCTGAAATGGGTCGTCGGTCATCCCGCCAACGGGGCCGTGGGCCTCCCGACCATCCATGCCACCGTCGTGCTCAACGACCCGGGGACGGGCGTTCCCCTGGCGATCCTCGATGGCGGCCCGATCACGGCCGCGCGGACCGCCGCGATCAGCGGGGTGGCGATCCGTCGCTTTGCACCCGCGTCTGGGTCCGGCGGAGATGGGGCCCGCCGGGTCGCCATCCTCGGTGCCGGCGTCCAGGGTCACAGTCACTTGGCCGTGGTCGGGCATCTGCTGCAGGGCGCGTCGGTGGTCGTGTTCGATCGCCATCCGGAGCGGACGGAGGCGCTGGCCGAAGCCGCCCGCCAGACGGATGGCATCGCCGAGGCGGTGGGCGCGCCAACAGCCCGGGAAGCGGTCGACGGCGCCGTTGTCGTCATCAGCGCAGTCTCCTTCGGCCCCGTCCGCCAGGTGATGACGAACGAATGGCTGGGGCCCGAGGCGCTGGTGATCCCGGTCGACTACGCCACCATGTGCGCCGCCGAGGTGGCCAGGGAAGCGGCCCTGTTCGTCGTCGACGAGGTGGGCCAATTCCTGGCCAACCGCGACGCCGGCCTGTTCGACGGGTACCCGGATCCGATGACGACCCTCGGCGCGGCCATCCTCGGCGGCGTCGGCCGGCCGAGCTCCGGGCGGGTGGTCGCCACCCATCTCGGCACCGGCCTCGCCGACCTCATCCTGGGCTCCGCCATCGTCCGGACCGCCGAGGCCGCGGGCCTGGGCACCTTGCTGCCGCGTTGAGCCCGAGCCCGGGGTCCAGCGCGGAATCGCGGACCCACCCGCTGAGGGGGTCTCAGCCGTTGACCGGTAACGGCCCCTCGGGGACTTCGATGGAGACCCGGCCGTTCTCGACGACGACCGGATAGCGGACCAGCGAGACCTCGGCCGGGGGGTCGAGCGGCTCGCCGGTATCCAGGTCGAAACGCGACAGGTGCAGAGCACAGGTCAGTGAGCCCGCGGTCAGGAAGCCCTTGTCGAGCTCGAAGTACTCGTGGCTGCAGATGCCCTGGAACGCCCGGAACTCGCCATCGACGTTGACCACCAGGACCGGGTCGGTGCCGTCGACCCAGGCCATCTTCATCGTCCCGGGTGGGACCTCATCATCGCCGACGAGGTCGACCCTGCGGGTCACCCGCGGGCGGGAGTGGCGGCCCGGGCAGCAGCTCGGGCGGCCCCGGCGGCCCACTTCTCTTCGAGGAGCGCCCGCAGGCGATCCTGCGCCTCGGCCAGCGGGACCTTGGCCACGACCGGCTCGAGGAAGCCGAGGACGATGAACTTGCGCGCCTCGTCCGGGTCGATGCCGCGAGTCTCCAGGTAGAACAGCTGGATCTCGTCGATCGGGCCGACCGAGGACGAATGGGCCGCGCGCCGGCAGTCCGGCTGGTCGATCTCGAGGCTGGGGATGGCCACCGCCCGGGCCTGCTTGGAGAGGTTCATCCCGAACTCGCCCAGGTAGCTGTCGGTCCCGACCGCAGACTTATCGATCACGATGAGGCCCTTCATGTAGCTCCGGGCTGCGTCCTGGAGGGCGCCCTTGCTGAGCAGGTTGCCGGTGGTGTCCCGCCCGATGTGGCGCGTGTACGAGGTCAGGTCGAAGAGCTGCTGCTCGGACCCGAACACGATCTCGACCTGCTCGACCGCGCCGCCGTCGCCCTCGAGCCGGTTGTCGACCCGCGAACGGATGAGCCGGCCGCCGAGCTGGGCGAGCGCCCAGTGAAGCGAGGCGGCGGGGCCGATGGTCGCGTGGCGGTGCTGGAAGCTGACCACGCCCCGCGGGAGGTCCTGGATCGCGGCGACCGAAAGGCTGGCGGCCCGATCGAGGACGACTTCGAGCGTCCCTCCGAAGAAGGCCTGGGGCACCGTCTCGCCTTCGGCGCATGCGATCTCGGGACCCGAGGCAACGAGCTCCTCGACGAGCGAGGCCTGGGCGTCCTCGCCGACCTTGACCAGGGTCCGCGAGACGAGCGCGCGGCCCGGAGCACCGACGGCCCAGCGGACGAGGAACGGGCGCTCGAGACGGACGCCGGGTGGGACGATCAGGCGGATCCCCTGGCTCCAGAAGCCGCGGGTGAGTTGGGCGAGCTTGTCGTCGGCCGGCAGGCTCGGGCCGCCCTCGAGGTCGGCGCGCAGCCCTTCCGGGTCGCGCTCGAGCGCGGCCGCGAACGTCTCGAGGATGACCTCCGCCGCAGCGGCTTCGGGCGACAGAGCGGCCACGGCGACGCCGTCCTCGCGCAGCTCGATCAGCCCCGCGGTGCCCTCCGGGACGGTGCCGCCGGCCGGGCCGACGGCCGCCGTGCGGACATATGGCCGGACCTCCATCAGGTCGGCGGCGCGCAGGTCCACGTACGGGGTGTAGAGCCGGTTACCCTCGACGGGCAGCGAATCATAGGCAGCGAAGGCAGCGAGTCGTTCGGCTCCGAGCCAGGCCGGCTCGGAACGCTCGGCGGAGAGTGCCTGGGCCAGGCCGCGATCGGCAAACCGGAGAGGAAGGTCGGCTGGCCCGCGCCTGGCCGGTCGGGACGGAGCGGTCGCTTGGTCCTCGGCGGCCTTGGTCGCCGAGACCGTCATCCGAGCGACCCCTCCATCTCGAGCTTCACCAGCCGGTTGAACTCGATGGCGTATTCCATCGGGAGCTCCTTTGTGAAGACCTCGAGGAAGCCCTGTACGACCATGTTCTGAGCCTCGTTCTCGGTCAGCCCGCGGCTCATCAGATAGAAGATCTGGTCGGCGCTGATCTTCCCGACGACGGCCTCGTGGGTCATCGTCGTGTCGTCTTCCTGGATGTCGATGTAGGGATAGGTGTCGCTCCGGCTGATGTCGTCGAGCATCAGCGCGTCACAGCGGACGCTGGCCACGACGTTCGTGGCGCCGGGGGCGACCTTGAGCTGGCCGCGGTAGGTCGCCCGGCCGCCATCCTTGGAGACGGACTTGCTGACGATCCGGCTGCGGGTGTTGGGGGCCAGGTGGACAGCCTTCGCGCCGGTGTCCTGGTGCTGGCCGGCGCCGGCCACGGCGACCGAGATGATGTCGGCGGTGGCATTTTCGCCCCGCAAATAGATCGCCGGATACTTCATCGTGAGTCTGGACCCGGTATTTGCGTCAATCCACTCCACTCTGGAGTTTGCGTGAGCGTGAGCCCGCTTGGTTACGAGGTTATAGACGTCGTTCGACCAGTTCTGGATCGTTGTATATCGGACCTTGGACCCCGCGAGCGCGATCACCTCGACGACCGCAGCGTGGAGGGAATCCGTGGCGTAGATCGGGGCCGTACAGCCCTCGATGTAGTGGACCTTGGCACCCTCGTCGACGACGATCAGGGTCCGCTCGAACTGGCCGGTGTTCTCGCCGTTGATCCGGAAGTAGGCCTGCAGTGGGAGCGGCACCTCGACGCCCTTGGGGACGTACACGAACGAGCCGCCCGACCAGACCGCGCTGTTGAGCGCGGCGAACTTGTTGTCCTCCGGCGGCACGACCGTGCCGAAGTACTGGCGGAAGATCTCCGGGTACTCGATCAAGGCCTGGTCGGTGCCCATGAACACGACACCGATCTTGGTCAGCTCCTCGCACACCGAGTGGTAGACCACTTCGCTGTCGTACTGGGCGCCGACGCCGGCCAGGAACTTGCGCTCGGCCTCCGGGATGCCCAGCTTCTCGAACGTCGCCTTGATCTTCTCGGGAACGTCATCCCAGGACTTCTCTTCGCGCTCGGACGGCTTGCGGTAGTACACGATCCGGCCGAAATCGATCTTGCTAAGATCGCCGCCCCAGTTGGGCATCGGCCGCGTCAGGAAGTGGTCGTACGCGCGAAGCCGGAACTTGAGCATCCACTCCGGCTCGTTCTTGATCGCGCTGATCTCTTCCACCGTCTCCCGGGTCAGGCCGCGTTTCGTCTCGGTCAGATAGACGATGTCGTCCTTGAAGTCGAACTGGGAACGGTCGTTATTGACGGTCGGCTTAACGGCGGTCATCCGGGCTTGGCTCCTTGGGAATGGGCGCGGGCGTCGCGGCGTCCTAATTCCGACCTCCATTATCGGAATTATCGCGACTCCCGTCAACGAGCCGACAAGACCAGGCCCCCACGACGCTTGAAGCAGCGCGTGCCGACCCTCATGATCGGCCCGTGATGAGGATGCGACTCGCGCGGCGACGCCACCCGCGCGTGCCCGGCTACGCGACCTGTGACGACGAGTGCGGGTAGACAGGAACCGACCAGAGACTGACTTCCCGCGCCTCGCTCACGGAGCATCACCATATCCAGCTCGTCGTTCGCCCGAAGGAATGCCCTCGGGCTGATCCTCGCCGCCGCCTCGTGGGGCGTCGGTACCGTCATCAGCAAGCGCGCTCTCGATGAGATCCCGCCGCTCACCTTGCTGCCCATCCAGCTTGCCGCCAGTCTCCTCGTGCTGACCGTCCTTATGCGCCGCCGCGGCCTGTCGCTTCGGGACCCGGACGCGTCGCCGATCCTCGGCCGCCTCGGGCTGCTGAACCCCTGGCTGGCATACTCGCTGAGCCTGCTCGGGTTGGTCTCCATCTCTGCGAGCCTGTCGGTCCTGCTCTGGGCGATCGAGCCGTTGCTGATCCTCTTCCTCGCCGTGATGTTCCTCGGGGAACGCGTAACCCCAGCGGTTGTGGCGCTTTCGCTGGTTGCGCTCGCGGGCCTGCTGCTCGTGGTCTACGACCCGACGAGCACGGGCCATTGGAGCGGCATCGCTCTCACGCTGGCTGGCGTAGCTTGCTGCGCGGCCTACACCATCATCGCCCGCCGCTGGCTGGGAACCGCGACCTCGACCGCCCAGGTCGTCGCCGCGCAGCAGGCCCATGCGCTGGCCTTCTCGGTGGTCGTCCTCGGCGCCATCGCGATCCTCGGCGGTGCCGTCCGCCCGGAGTCCGTGACGCCGGCGGGCTGGCTCAGTGCCGCCGCCTCCGGGGTCCTCTACTACGCAGCGGCGTACTGGTTCTACCTGACCGGACTGCGCGCCGCGCCCGCGTGGCTGGCAGCCGTGTCCTTTTACCTGATCCCCGTGTTCGGGGTCGCCGGTGGCTTCCTCCTCCTCGGCGAGCGGCTCGACCCCCGCCAGTGGCTCGGGGTGGTGATCGTGCTCGGTGCGGCGGTGCTGCTCGTTCGCTGGCACGGGCTCGGAAAGCCGACGCTCATCTGAGCGCAAGCGCAGAGCCTGCGTCCGCGCAGATACCTGCCAATCCGTGGCAGGATCGCCGGATACCATTCGGCCGGATGACCGAACCGCACCATCTCAGCCGGGCCGCCGCACGCCGGTTCCTCGCCGTCCGCCATCTTCTCGCGCCGCCTCGTGCGTTGCCGGCCGAGCCCGACAGCGTGATGGCCGTCGTCGAACGCCTCGGCTCGCTCCAGTTCGACCCGCTCGATGTCGCCGGGCGCAACCACGACCTGGTCCTGCTGAGCCGGATCCGCGACTACCGGCGGGAGTGGACCGACGCGCTGCTGTATCGCGACCGGCGGCTCTACGAGACCTACAACAAGGGCCTGAGCCTGGTCCCAACCGCGGAGCTGCCGTGGTTCCGGGTGACCTGGGACGCCCGCCGGCGGGAGCACGATGCCGCCGCCTTCGACGTGCACTCCGAGCTCGTCACGGAGCTCCTCGATCGCATCCGTAGCGACGGGCCGTTGAGCTCCACCGATGTCGCGCCGCGCCCCGCCATCGAGTGGTACTGGCGCCCTACCAACCAAGTCCGGGCGATCCTGGAGGCGCTGGCCGAGGCCGGCATCCTCGGCCTGAGCCGGCGCGAGGGCAACCGGCGGGTCTACGACCTGGCCGAGCGCCTGTTCCCGGCCGAGCTGCTTGCCCGGCGCGAGCCCGAGCGCGCCCAGCGCCGCCACAAGCTGCTGTCGCGCTACCGCGGTCACGGGCTGCTGGGCCGAAGCGGTTCGGCGGAGCTGTGGTTGGGCACGACACCGCGCAACCCGCGCTCGGGGGGCACGGGCGACAAACCGCTGCGGCCACAGCTCCTGGCCGAGCTGCTCGAGGCCGGCGAGCTCAGCCCGGTGACCGTGGAGGGCATCCGCGGTGAGCGCTATGTGCTCACCGCCGAGCTGCCGATGCTGACCGCTGCCGCACGAGAGGTGGCCGAACAGGCGGACGACCAGCCCTGGACCATCGGGCGCCCGAACGGCCAGGAGCCCCAGGTCGCGTTCCTGGCGCCGCTCGACCCGTACGTCTGGGATCGCGAATTCCTGCGAACCCTCCACGGCTTCGACTACATCTGGGAGGTATACGTCCCGGAGAAGAAGCGGCGCTGGGGCTACTACGTGCTGCCGATCCTCTTCGGCGACCGCCTCGTTGGCCGGATCGAGCCCCGGGTCGAGCGGAAGTCAGGCACATTGCGCGTGCTCGGGCTATGGTGGGAAACGGGATTCGACCCTCTGGGGGCGGCCGACTTCGTGGCCGCGTTCGACGAGGCACTCGAGGCCCATCGCCGGTTCGGCGGGATGGCCCGGATCGCCCTCCCCCGGAGCCACACCCATCGTCCGCTCGTCGCCGCACTGCGGGAGCGAGGGACCCAGGAGGATCGACCATGACCGCCGTGCGACGAGCCGAGGCAACCTGGGAGGGCGACCTCCTCAGCGGCAAGGGGAAGGTGAGCGCCACCACCAGCGGGGCCTTCCGCGACCTGCCCGTGACCTGGGGCTCGCGAACCGAGGCAGCGGACGGACGGACCAGCCCCGAGGAGCTCGTCGCCGCGGCACACGCCTCGTGCTTCGAGATGGCCCTGTCCGGGGCGTTGGCCCGTGGCGGCACGCCGCCCGAGCACCTGACGGTCACCGCCACCGTGACCTTTGACAAGCTCGAGGCGGGCTGGCGGGTCGTGTCCAGCGCATTGACCGTCGTCGGGCGCGTCCCGGGCATCGACGCGGCCGGCTTCCTGGCCGCGGCCGAGGCGACCCGCGATGGCTGTCCCGTGTCGGTTGCCCTCATGGGCAACGTGGCGCTGTCGGTCGAGGCCAGCCTCGAGGCCTAGGACCCGGGGTCGGCCAGGGTCAGGATCCGCGCGGGATTTTCGACGGTCATCGTCCGGATCGCCGACTCTGGGATGCCGACTTCCCGAAGGCGGGGCAGGAAGGTCTCGAACAGGTAGACATAGCCGTTGCCGCCGTAGGCCTTGAGCTGCGAGTCGTGGCACACGTCCTGGCTGAGCAGGATCCGATCGGCGTGGCCGCGTCCGACCAGCTCGCCGAGGAGCTCGATGATCCGGCCCTCGCCGTGACGCTCGACCGCGGTGAAGGTCATCCCCAGGAAGTCGAACTCGAGGTTCGCCCCCCGACGGACGATCTCGAGGTAGTGATCGAGGACCGGGTACGAGTCGGCGTGACCGATGACGACCCGGCTCGGGTCAGCGCCTTCCTCCTCGAAGACCGTCAGCTGGGCCAGGCCGACCGGCGACAGCACGGCATGGGTCGTTATTGCCATCCCGGTCCGCCGGGCGGCTCGGGCGGCGGCCCGATGGACGCGCTCCTCCTGGCCGGTGAGCCACGGCTTGTCGGTTCCGATCTCGCCGACGATCCCCGGACGGATGCCGGTCCCGGCCACGCCCTCCTCGAACTCCCGGACGATCTCGCCGGCCAGGTCGTCGACGGTCCGCCGGTCGATCCTGGCCTCGGCCGGGTAGTAGGCCGCGCGATACCAGCCCGCGCCCATCACGATGTTCAGGCCGGTGGCCTCGGCGTACCGCCGGAGTCGCTTGGGATCGCGCCCGACGCCGGGCCCGGTCAGATCGACGAGGCTGACCCCGCCGGCCGCGCGATACGCCGCCAGCTCGGGCAGGACGGTCGCGTCATCGACGGTCAGCTGCCAGTAATCCCAGCGGTCCTTGATGTGCCACAGGGCGATCCCGGTGTGCTCGTGGGGCAGGGTGAACCCGAGCGCATCGGGGGCGATCCGGCCGGTGACCGTCTGGACCTGGGCCATACCCGGATTATCGGCGTCTCACTGCCGGTCGGTGGGCCGGGTCGCGGGGCTCGGGTCGCTGGGCCGGGTCGATGGCCGATGCGCGCGGATGGTGAGGAGCGGAGCCCTCAGGAGGCGACGTCGGCCCTCGCCTGCCCGCTCGAGCTCCCGTGGCCGAGCAGGCTGAACGGCTGAGGGCGCGGCCGGTCGATCGCCGGGCGATCCGCTGCGCCGGACGCAGCAAGGAGCAGCTCGAGCACGGCGAAGGCGCGGCGCTCGGCGTCCTGGCGACGCCAGCCGTCCGATCGCTCGATCCTCTGGAGGAGCAGCCCATCGAGCAGGGCACTATAGCCCAGGGCAGCGGCCTCGATGTCGAGCCAGGCTGGCAGCTCGCCGGCTGCGACGCCCTCGCGCAGCAACATCTGGCCGACAGCACCGATCTGCTCGCGACGGCGGACGAGCATCTCGCGAACGGTGGCCGACTGACCGGCCTCGGCCCATGCCTGGATCAGGTACGTCGCGGAGCCCGGCCTGCCCGGCTCGGCGGGATCGATCGCGTCGATGAAGAAGGCCACGGCGATGGCCAGCTTTTCGGCGACGGTCCCGCCCCGAGCCAGGCGATCGCCGAGCTCGCCGAAGCCCTGGTCCATCGACAGCACGCAGGCGGCCAGGAAGAGCTCGTCCTTGCCCCCGAAGTAGGTATAGATGGCGCCGACCGACAGGCCGCTGGCTCGGACGATGTCCTGCATCGTCGAGCGGTGGTAGCCCTTGTCGTTGAACACGCCGATGGCGGCCCGGACGATCCGCTCCCGGACTTCTCGCTCGTGGGCGACGGTGACACGCGGCATTGACGATCCTCGTGTAGAGAACGAACGTTCCCTCGGAGTCTACGTGAGCCCGATCGCGCAGGTCAACCCAGCTAGAGCTTGACAAGGAGAATTGCGGTTCTCTATCTTTTCCGAGCAACAGATCGCCCCGTCCAGGGCCGCCCGACAGCCCGTCGCCGACCAGGAAGGACCGCCCGCATGTTCAGCCGCTGGGGAGCGTTCGTCTATCGGTTCCGCCGCCCGGTGGCGTTGGCCGCGGTGGTTGTGGCACTCGGCCTGGGCTACCTCGGGCTCGGCGCGTCGAGCCACCTCAGCTCTGGCGGCTGGCTCGACAACGGCTCCGAGTCGGCCCGGGTGGCCGACCGGCTGGCGGCGGACTTCGGGGCCGGGCGAAGCAGCATCATCGTGCTCTTCTCCTCGACCGCAGCCACCGACGCCACCTCGTCCGAGTACCAGGCGGCGATCGCCACCTCGCTCGTCGCGGTCAGGTCGGATCCGCGGGTGGTCGGCATCCTGGGCTATGCCGAGACCGGCGACCGGCGGTTCGTCAGCAGGGACGGCACGCAGGCGTACTCGGTCGTCCAGCTCGACGCCAACGACGAGGACTCGGTCGCCCTGGTCGATCCGATCCGGGCCGAGATCGCACCACCGGCCGGCTACGCCTTCCAGCTCACCGGCTACGGCCCGATCACCAAGGATTCGGCCGTCCAGTCCGAGAAGGATCTGCAGCGTGCCGAGACGGTGTCGCTGCCGATCGTGGCGCTGGTCCTGATCTTCGTCTTCGCCTCGATCGTGGCGGCAGGAATGCCGCTGTTCGTGGCGGCGCTGGCCATCCCATCGACCCTCGGGCTGATCTTCTTCGTCAGCCAGCAGGTCGTCATGAGCGTGTTCGTCCTGAACATCGCGACGATGCTCGGCCTGGCCTTGTCGATCGACTACTCGCTGTTCATCGTCAGCCGCTTCCGCGAGGAGCTCGGCCGCGGTCGGACCGTGGAGCAAGCCGTGGAGAAGGCGGTGGCCACCAGTGGCAAGGCGGTCGCCTTCTCGGGCTTCGCGGTCATGATCGGCCTCTCGGGGCTGCTCCTGTTCAAGGCCGAGGCGATCGTATCGATCGGGATCGCCGGAATGCTGGTGGTGGCCAGCACCCTGTTCTTCTCCCTGACCGTCCTGCCGGCGGTCCTGGGCATGCTCGGGCCGCGGGTCAACGCCCTGACCCTGCGCGGCCTGTTCACCCGCCTCGGCATGCGTCCGAGCGAGTTCGGGCGCGAGGGCTGGTGGGCCCGGGTCGCCCGCCAGGTCATGCGCCGCCCGATCACGGTCCTGGTCCCGGTCCTGGCCTTCCTGCTGCTCGTCGGCTCACCGTTCCTGCGTCTGGTCCAGGGCGTCCCTGACGCGTCGATCTATCCGGCCGGCCTCGAGAGCCGGGACGCCTACCTGGCGATCCAGACGCGGTTCACGGCCGGCGAGACCAACCCGATCGTCGTGCTGGCCCGCGTCCAGGGCGATCCGACGAGCCCCACCAATGCCCTGGCCCTCGCCCGCTACGCGGACGCCCTGGCGGCGGTCAAGGGGATCGACCACGTCGAGGGTGCGTACTCACTGACCGACCCGTCGACCGGCACGAAGCTGACCCCCGAAGCGGTCGCCCAGCTGTACGCGCTGCCGCCGGCTCAGCGGCCGCCTGCCATCGCGGCCGCCCTCGATGCGCTCCAGAAGGCATACGTCCGGGGGGCCGTCGTGGAGTTCGCCGCCGTGAGCCCGCTCGATCCCGCGCGGCCCGAGGCGACGGACCTGACCCCGATCGTTCGCGCCCTGCCGGCCGAGGCCGGGATAACGACCCAGGTCGGCGGGCTGGCGGCGGCCGGCTTCGACTTCCTCCAGTCACAGGCGGAGCGGATGCCGTTCGCCATCGGCCTGACCCTCGTCGCCAGCGCACTCGTCCTGTTCCTACTGTTCGGCTCGATCGCGATCCCGATCAAGGCCGTGATCATGACCCTCCTTTCGATCAGTGCCAGCTTCGGGGCCCTGGTCTGGATCTTCCAGGAAGGCAACTTCAGCAACGTGCTGAATTTCACGCCCCTGGGCTACACCATCGCCGGCAATCCGATCATCATGTTCAGCGTCATCTTCGGGTTGTCCATGGACTACGAGGTCCTCCTCCTCTCGCGGATCCAGGAGGCCTACCGGCGGACCGGCGACAACACGGCGTCGGTGGCCGAGGGCCTGGCCCGGACCGCCGGGGTCATCACGGGGGCCGCGCTGATCATGGTCTCGGTGTTCGCCGCGTTCGCCCTGGCCGACATCATCACGATCAAGAGCATCGGGGTCGGCATGGCGATCGCCGTCCTGCTCGATGCGACGATCATCCGAGTCCTCCTCGTCCCGGCCACGATGCGCTTGCTGGGCGACTGGAACTGGTGGGCCCCTGGGCCGCTCCAGCGGCTCGCCGATCGCCTCGGGTTCGATCATGTCGAGGACGGCTCGGACGAGCCGCCGTCCGGCGGGCCGCGCCCGGGATTGGAAGGAGCCACCGGATGACCGAGGAGCGACCACCGGTCCTGCACGGCGAGGTCCAGGAGCCGGAGCGGGATCGCGGACAGGGTCCCTTCCGCTTCCAGGCCCGGAGGTGGACCTGGGACGACGAGGACGTCCGGCGCGGGTTGCCCTGGATCGGCGTGTTCCTGGTCGTGTTCGGGGGGATCCTTCTTCTCGGGCAGGCCTATCCGCAGGCGCACATCCTCGGCTCGGCGCTGACCACCGCGTTCGGGATCGCCCTGCTCGTGTCGTGGGCGACCGGTCGTGGCTGGGGTCTCTATCCGGGCCTGTTGATCACCGCGTACAGCTTGCCCGGGCTTTTGGTCGACCTGTCCCTGCTTCCGGCCGGATCGGGCTACGGCACGTTCCTGTTCGGGATCGGCCTCCTGGTGATCGCTGCGATGCGCTACGCCGCTCGACGGACCTGGGGTTGGCAACTCGTCGTGGGCGGGATCCTGGCGCTGGCCGGCGGCAGCGACATCGCGGCGCGGCTGTGGCCAGGCTTCCCGGGCCTCGGCGCGCTGCTCGGCCCGGTCGTCCTGGTGCTGCTCGGGCTGGTCATCATCAGCAGGGCCTTCCGCCGCTGACCGCGGGTCCCGCCGGTCTCCCCGCTGGCCGGATCGCGACGATCCTGGGCCGCATCGATCAGCCGCTGGTGAGGCTGGTCGCCTGCTGACCGAGGGCGGTCTCGAGCGCCGCCGCAAGTCCCGATGCGATCCGCCCGAGCTCAGCGTTGGTAACCACGAACGGCGGGCCGAGGAGGATCGAGTCGCCATCGACGCCGTTAGCCAGGCCCGTGCCGCTGTAGAGCAGCAGGCCGTCGGCGCGGGCAGCACGCACGATGGCCTCGGTCACGCCCTGCGAGCGCGGGAATGGCTCGCGGGTGGACCGGTCGGCGACGAGCTCGACCCCGACTAGCAACCCGCGGCCGCGGATCTCGCCGACGTTGGGGTGGTCGGCCAGGTGCTCGTCGAGCAGCTCGCGCAGGCGCGCCCCTTTGGCCGCGCTTGCCTCGACCAGCGACTCCGCCGCGAGGATCCTGAGCACTTCTCGGGCCACGGCGGCCCCGACCGGGTGGTGGCTGTAGGTGAAGCCGTGGACGAAGCCGGCGCCCGGCGCCGTCACCGTGTCGTGGACCGACCCGGATGCGGCCACGAACCCGAACGGCCAGTAGCCCGACGTCGCGCCCTTGGCCGCAACCAGCAGGTCGGGCCGAACCCCCCAATGGTCGAGCCCGAACCAGCGACCGGTCCGACCGAACCCGGTCATGACTTCGTCGGCGATAAGCAGGACGCCGTAGCGCCGGCAGACCTCGGCGATCGCCGGCCAGTAGCCGTCCGGCGGCACTGCGGCGGCCAGCGTCGCGCCGACGATCGGCTCGCCCACGAAGGCCGCGACCGTCTCCGGGCCGGCGGTTTCGATCGCGCGCTCGAGCTCGGCGCCCAGCTCCTCGGTCGTCTCCAGGGCACTCGCCCCGGGGTCACCGGCACGGTAGGCGTATGCGGCACTCAGATGGCGGAAGCGCCCGAGCCAGCCCTCGTATGGCCGCCGGAGCTGCTTCCGCCCGGACAGATCGAGCGCACCGATCGTGTTTCCGTGGTAGCTCCCCCAGCGGCTGAAGACGACCAACCGGTCTGCGTCACCGCGGGCGAGATGGTAGGCCCGGGCGAGCTTCAGCGCGGTCTCGATCGCTTCGGAGCCGCCGGAGACGGGATAGATCGCCGGATCGTCGACGGGCAGGTGCGGACCAAGCTCGGACGCGTAGGCCTCGAGCGGCTCGTTGGTGAACGCGCTGCCATGCGCGTAGGCGACCCGGCCGGCCTGCTCGGCCATGGCTTCGCTAACCGAGCGCCGACCGTGGCCGACGTTGACAACGATCGCGCCGCCGGCCGCGTCGAGGTACGACCGACCGGAGGCGTCCCAGATGGTCGAGCCTTCGGCGCGCACCGCGACCGGTGGATCGGGATCCATGGAGCGACGGAAGACACGACCGGTCACCGCCCTATCGTAGGGCGCCGGAATGGCGCCGGAATGGCGCCCCTGGGATCGCCCGTCAGCGAGTCGAAGCTCGCGCGGGGACCCAGCCGACCCGACCGGTCAGGGTCATCGCCCTGAGCCAAAGCCGGCCGGCGCCGTCGTAGCGCTTGCCCAGGACGACGAACCGCGAGCCCGACCTGAGGGTGCCGACATTCGCGCTCGCGCCCGAGGCCTGGGCCCGCAGGTAGACGGTCCGGGTGGCATGGCGGAGGGTCCGCATGTGGCTCGCGACCTGGAGCTCCCAGGCCGGCTTCACCAGACTCGCGAGGCGGGTATGCAGGTAGGCGGTGAACGGGCTGAGCATCGCCCGGACCCGATGGACCCGAACGCCAGTGACCAGGGCGCTGATGGCATTGCCCCCGCCGACATAGACGCCGATGTGGCTGCCGTTGCCCCAGACGACCAGGTCGCCGACCTGCGGGTCGGTGCGCGAGGCCAGACCCCGGGCGCGGTACGACAGGTAGATCGACCGAGCGCTCTGGCTGGCGACCTTGGAGTCCAGGCCGGCTTCCCGGAAGACTCGCCACATGAGGCCGCTGCAATCGAAGCTCTTGGGACCGATGGCAGAAGATTGGTAACGGGCCCGCAGGTGGCTCCGCGCGTAGGCCACGACCACCGCCGCCGCTGAGACTTTCGCAGCCGGCTGGGGGGCGGGGGTGCTTGCCTGGATCGCATGGCCAGCGGTGCCGACGGCTCCGGCGATCTGGGCTCCGGCGACCATGCCGGGCCCGGCGAGGGTGGCTGCGGTCGGCTCGATCGGCGAGGCTGCGACCATGTCAGCGGGGATCGCCGTCAGAAGGAGAGCGGCGGTCAGGGTGGTGATGGCGAGCGCCCGGGGACGCTTGGGGATCCGGCTCAATGTAGCTCCTCTCCACCAGGACATCGCGGTGAGCGCGATGGCGATGGGGTGAGCCGCGCGACAGCCGAGGGGAACGGGGCCACGAAGAAGGCGGCAGGCGGGCTTCGCCAGCGAGGCTGACGGCGGCACGACAACCCGAGGTCGGCCGTTCGGCGGCGATCTTTGGTTGTCTGTCCCGTTTGGATGAGTTCGGAGGATGAGGCCGGAGAATACAGGCGAACAACCCCCTCTTGAACCCCTACCGGTGGGTTGGCGGTGCGGAGTGGCACCACTGGCATCACAGACCGCGCCCGACGCGTTCCCGTGCCGGAGGGAACCGGCGCCGCTCCGCTGGTGTATGAAGGGCGCAAGGGAACCCGTGGGAGGGCCGTCCGACGGAGGAATCCGAGCTCGTCGAACGCGCGCAGCGAGGCGACGCTATGGCCTACGAAGACCTGGTCCGGCGCCATCAGGACGCCGCCCTTCGCACGGCCTGCATCGTGCTGGCCGGCGAGGCGGACGCCGAGGACGCGGTCCAGGACGCCTTCGTCAAGGCGTACGCGGCGCTCGGCCGATTCCGGTCTGAGGCCCCGTTCCGGCCGTGGATCCTGCGGATCGTGGCCAACGAGGCTCGCAATCGGCGACGCTCGGCCGGTCGACGCGTCGGCCTCGCCCTGCGACTCGCTGAGGATCGCCCCTCGGATGACGCGGCTCCGTCGCCTGAGGCGGCGGTCCTCGCCAGGGAGCGTCGCGGAGCGCTCCTGGGTGCCCTGTCCGGACTGAGCGAGGACGACCGCCTCGTCCTTGGGTATCGCTACTTTCTCGACCTGGGGGAGGCGGAGATGGCCGAGGCGCTCGGGGTCCCGCGCGGCACCGTGAAGTCGCGCCTGTCCCGGGCCCTCGGCCGGCTCCGCACGCAGATCGGACCCGAGTCACCGCTGGCGCGAGTCGCGAGCGGAGGGCCGGACCGATGACCGATCGCCCTACGACGACGATGTCCGACGCCGACCTCGAAGCCGCCCTGCTCGACCTCGGCAGTGCGCTTGCCCCGCTGCCGTCGCCCGGTCTCGCCCTCGCCGTCCGGGTTCGGATCGAACGCGGCGACGTCGCCGCGCCCGATCGTCCGACCTGGGCGGAGCGCCTCGGCCTGCCCGCCGTCCGACCCTTCCGCCGAGGCCTCGTCCTGGCACTGGCAGCCGTGCTCTTGATCGCCGGCATCGCGGCCGCGCTCGGGTTCGGGCTGCCGGGACTGCGAATCCTCATCGTGGGACCGAGCCCCAACCCAACGGGGAGCATGGTCGGACCGAGCCTCAGCCCGGCTGTCCCGCAGCCATCGCCAACACCACCGTCGCTCGAGTCACTCGACCTCGGCGAGCCGGTTGATCCGTTGGTGGCCGCGGGCGCGGTCGCCTACGAGGTCAAGCTGCCGAACTTGGCCGAGCTCGGCCCGCCCGTCGGCGTCTACGCCCGCGGCGATCCGCCGAACGCACGGCTCAGCGCGATCTATGGCGCGAACCCGGCATTCCCGGCGGGCTCCAACCCGCCGATCGTCTCGGGCCAGGCCGTCTCGATCATCGTCATGGAGTTTCCCGGCTCGGCCGATCGGGACTACCTCAAGAAGATCCTGCAACCGGGCACGACGATCCGCGGGCAGACCGTCAACGGGCACGAAGGGTTCTGGATCGCGGGCGAGCCTCACCAGCTCATCTACCTCGATCACGACGGCCGGGCCGCTGACGATGCCATTCGGATCGTCGGCAACGTGCTGGCATGGAACGACGGCGATCTCACGTTCCGGATCGAGGGCGCGCGCGACCTGGCGGCGGCGCTGCGGATCGCCCAGTCCATCCGCTAGGGGCAAGTCGGGAACCGCGCCGCCCGCGGCGGTGTAAGGGACAGCAGGAGCCCCCCCGACCACCGACGGAGACCCGACGATGCGATCCTCTCGAACGATCCTGATCGGCCTCGTGGTACCGGCGCTCGTCGTCGGCGCGTGCACCGCGGGCAGACCCGCGAACGGGCCGGCCGACAACGCCGGCTGGGTGGCGGCCCCAGACGCCGCACCCTCCGCCGTGCCGCCGGCCTCGCCCGACGCCTGGCTCGTCGTCGGCCACAAGGGGGCGGCCGGCCTCGAGGTCATCCTGGCCAGCACCCGCGAGAAGATACTGGAGCTGCCCACCGGTGTGCCGAACGCAGAATGGGGGCAGCTGATCACGGCCGAGGTGCAGGGCGACAAGACCGTCGTCCGCGATCTTGTGGTCCAGCCGGGCTTCGGTGGCGATTCGACGACGATCGCGGGAGCCTGGCGCCTGCCGACGATCGGTCCCGATCCGGTCCCGGTCGGCGTGTCCGGGGACGGCAACACGATCGTCCTGGTGTCTACGACAAAGGGAGCACCGACCAGCCGCTTCGCCGTGCTCCGCCGCGGCTTGGCGAAGCCGGCCTCTTTCATCGACCTGCCCGGCGGGTTCGACTATGACGCCATCTCACCCGACGGATCGATGCTGTACCTGGTCCAGCACCTAGACGCGGTGGCAGGCGGCAAGTACCAGGTCCGATCTGTCGTCACGGTGACGGGCGAGCTGACCGAGGGGATCATCGCCGACAAGACCAATCTCGAGGAGCAGATGGCCGGCTATCCGCTGGCCCAGGTGCGCCGCTCCGACGGGCTGGTGCTCACGCTCTACGAGGGCGTGGACTTCGCGTTCATCCATGCGCTGAACACCATCGAGGGCTGGGCGGTCTGCATCGACCTGCCGGCGAGCGGCCGAGACGACGCCAGGGCCGCCGCCGACTGGGGTCTCGGTCCGTCGCCCGACGGCCGGTCCGTCTACGCGGTCAATGCGACCCTCGGGCTCGTCGGCGACGTCGACCCGGCTCTGCTCGGGCTGCGCCGCTCGGTCAGCGTGAAGCCCCTGGCGGGCAGTGGGGTCGTCCTGGCCAAGTTCGGCCACCAGGAGAGCGGACCGAGCGGCCGACGGGTCGTCGTGGGCCCGGACGGCAGGACGATCTACGCGGCGGGCGTCGGCGGGATCATGGCCCTCGACAGCTCGACTCTCAAGGTGACCGCCACGCTCGCGGAGGGGAAGAGCGTTGACGCGCTCGCGGTCACCCCAGACGGCGGGACGCTCTACGCTCTTCTCCGCGACGGCCACATCGCCAGGATCGATGCTGCAACGGGCGCACTCCTCGGGACGGTCCCGGGCGACGGCTACGACCGTCTCGTCGCCGTCGTCCCGTGGTGATCGCCGGAAGCCGCGGGCGGGATGCTACAGGCCGGGCGACCCGCCCGTAGGCCGCGACCCGGTGAGCCACGAAGGAGCAACGAACGCGGCCACCACCACGAGCAGCCAGGCCAGTCCGGCCAGGAGGCCGCCGACCACGTCGCTGAAGTAGTGGTAGCCGAGATAGATCCTGCTGGTCCCGATGAGCACGGCCAGGGCCGTGGCTGCCCCGATCGCCACGATCCCCGCCCGTGGACCCCAGATCCGCCAGGCGATGAAGCCCAACGCCACGTAGAAGACGAGCGAGTTCATGGCGTGACCGCTCGGGAAGCTGTATTCCGGTTGGACCTCCGCCCAGGCCAGCTGCGGCCGAGGGCGCTCGACCATCAGCTTCAACGCTTGGTTGAGCAGGACGCTGCCGCCGATCGCGACCGCCAGGAAGACGGCCGCCCGTCGTCGACCCGCCCAGACGAGGGCCGCCACCGCGACGACGCACACGGGCACCATGACGAGGGTCGACCCGAGCTCGGTCAGGACGAGCATGAACGAGTCGAGCCCCGGGGTCGCGATCCCGTGGAGGAACGGCGTGACGACGGCATCGAGCGCGATGGCTTCCTGCTCGTGGATCTCTTGCGCGATCGCGCCGAGGGCAAGCAGACAGGCCAGCACGATCAGGAAGCCGCCTGCAGCGATCGTCAGGCGCCAGCCCTGCGAACCCGCCGGCATGTCCCTAGTCTGCCTCGCCGATCTCGTAGCTCTGCAGTCGGCGGACGGCGATGACCAGGGCGACCACCAGGGCGACGAGCGCGAGTGCGAGCGCGGTCGTGCCGGCCAGGCGCTCGCCCGACGCGGCGCCGTCGCCGCCGGCGATGGCGTCCGCGACTCCGAGCGCGTACTGGCGGATGCTGAACGTACGGGTGCCCTCGAACAAGCCGGCGAGGACCCCCTCCCATACGAGGATGTAGACCAGCCCGATGGCGAGCGCTCGCCCGGTGACGAGGCCCAGGGCCATGAAGACCGCGACGTACAGGATGGCCGCGACCGCCACGCCGGCGGTGTAGCCGATCGCCGCCAGGAGGCCGCCCGAGCCAGAACCGAGGATGGCGGCGGCGGCGAATGCGGCCGGTGCCGTGACCGCGATCGCCGTGCCGGCCGCGACCACGACCTTGGCCGCCACGATCTGCCAGCGGGCGATCGGCTTGGTCAACAGGTACACGGCGGTGCCGTCGTCCAGCTCCGAGCCGAGCGCGGCGGTCCCGAAGACCAGCCCGACGAGCGGGACGAGGGTCGAGATGACCAGCCGATCGAGGATCGTGGCGCTGATGGCATCCAGGTTCGACGATCGCCCGGACACTCGGACGAGCAGGGCGATGAGGATCGGCAGCGCCCCGAGCAGCGTGACCAGCAGCGAGCGGCGCCGGCCGGCCAGGGCCCGGAAGGTCAGCCGGGCGATCGTCTCGATCATCGCCGGACCAGGTAGCCAAACACGCTCTCGAGATCCTCGTCGGTCGGGCGGACCTCGAGCAGCGACAGGTCGCCGTCGCGAGCGATCCCGGCCAGGGCCCGGGTGAACGCCCCGAAGTCGGACGTCCGGACGGCCAACCGCCCATCGGTCAGCTCGACCCCGTAGACCGCCGGGTGGGCCACCAGGCCCGCGGCCAGGCGCCGATCGTCCGAGGAGCGGATCGTGAAGGTGTGCGGGCGGTCGGTCATCAGGCGCCGGATCTCCCGGAAATCGCCCGACGCCGCGAGCCTGCCGGCGACGACGACCAGGACCTCCTGCGCCAGCCGCTCCACCTCCTCGAGAATGTGCGAGCTGAACAGGATCGTCCGGCCCTCGGCGGCCATCCGCCGGAGGAGCTGCATCATGTGCAGCCGCTGGCGCGGGTCCATTCCGTTGAACGGTTCGTCGAGGAGGAGGATCGACGGCTCGTGGACCAGCGCCCCGGCGATCTTTGCCCGCTGACGCATCCCCTTGGAGTAGGTCCCGATGGGGCGGTCCTGGGCATCGCTCAGCTCGACGATGGCGATCGCCCGGTCGGCCGCTGCCTCGGGGTCGGGCAGCTCCTGCAACCGGGCGTTGAGGAGCGCGAACTCGCGGCCGGTCAGGAATGGATAGACCGATTCGCGCTCCGGGACAAGACCGATCCGACGGTAGATCGTCGGGTCGCGCCAGGCGGGCGCGCCGCCGATGACGACTCGGCCGGCCGACGGGCGGAGCAAGCCGGCCACGAGGTGGAGCAGGGTCGACTTGCCCGCGCCGTTGGGTCCGAGCAGGCCGGTGATCCCGGGCTGGAGCTTGAACGAGATGTCGTTCACGGCGACGACGTTGCCGTACCAGCGCGAGACGTCCTGGAGCTCGACCGCGGCGCTGGGGTCGAGCGGCCGTGAAGGACGCGCGCCCGGCCAGCCCGGGACGCCGGTCGGGCTGGCGGTCACGACGCCGACGCGCTCATGCCTGGATCCGTTGGTAGCGCGCTACGAGGGCGACGACCGACCCCGCGCCGACGAGCAGGGCCCCGCCGAGCAGGATCCCGGTCGACAGTCCGGACAGCGCAGCGGCCGTGCTCGGGTCCACGCCGAAGAACCAGGCGTTGGCCCCGTCGAGGAGCGCGCCGACGTCGAGCAGGGCGATCCATTGCGACGCCGTGCCCAGGTCGAGCCCGATGACGATCGCGGCCACGATCCCCGGGATGATGAACGCCCCGAAGATCGCGGCGGTGGCGTAGGCCCGACGCGGAGTCAGCGAGGAGATCGCCAGGGCCAGTGCCGAGGCGACCACGGCGATGACGACCGACGAACCGAACACCGCCGGCAGGACACCGAGCTCCTCGCCGATCGCCCGGGTCGTGTCGGTGGTCAGCAGGATCGAGCCGACGCCCAGGACCAGGTGCGGGACGAGCAGGATCGCCAGGACCCCTAGGCTGAGCGCGACCAGCTTGCCCAGGGCGTAGTCGGGCCGGCGCAGGGCCCGCGCGAAGTACAGCGTGAGGACCTTGTAGCGCTGGTCGCGTCCCAGCAGCTCGGGCGCCTGGGCGGCCACGAAGAGGACCGGGAAGACCCAGATCGTGGGGTAGATGCCCTCGTGGCCGGGGACGATCTCGCTGCTGTCGATGCCGCCGCGGGCGGCCAGGGCGCGGATGCCGACGAGCAGGACGGCGATGACCGCCGGCATCCCGATGCAGAGCAGGGGCAGGACCTTGGCTCGCCCGCCCCGGCCCAGGCCGAGGACGCTGCGCAGCGAGTGGCGCACCAGCGACGCGACCGCGTGGCGTCGGCCAAGACGCGGTCCGTCATAGCGCCGGTAGCCGAGGTCGTAGATGCTGCCGGTCATCGGTCGCCGACCGCGAGCGGCTCGCGGAACAGGTCCTCCAGGCTGTGCCGGCGGTGCTCGATCAGGATGAGCGGCAGGCCGAGCTCGGCGACCGCATCGCGGATGGCGTCGTACGGCTCGAGTCCGTCGAGCGCGATCTGGACCGAGCGGACGTCACCGTTGACGCTGTCGACGACGCTCAGGCCGCGCGCCCGGAGGGCGGCCGCCAGGGCGTCCCGGCCGTGCTCCACTTCGACCCGGAGGATCCCGGTCTCGGTCGTGAAGTCGGTCAGTGGCGCCGCCCGGAGGAGCCGACCGCCGTCGATGGCCACGAGGAAGTCGCACACCTGCTCGATCTCGCCCAGCAAGTGGCTGGCCAGGATGATCGCGATGCCGAACTCGCGGCCGGTCCGGCGGATGAGCTGGAGCATCTCGTCGCGGCCGGCGGGGTCGAGGCCGTTGGTCGGCTCATCCAGGAGCAGGAGCCGGGGATCGTGGACGAGGGCCTGGGCGAGCTGTGCTCGCTGGCGCATCCCGGTCGAGTAGCCGCCGATCGGGCGGTAGCGCTCCTCGTACAGCCCCACGTGGCGCAGGACGTCCGACGTCCGCTCGCGAGCGGCCGATGACGGCAGGCCCGACAGCTGGGCGAGATGGGCCACGAGCTCCGTGGCGCTGACATCCGGTGGCATGACATTGTGCTCGGGCATGTAGCCGACGAACTGGCGCAGGGCGGTGCCGTGGACGGTTGGGTCGATGCCCAGCACCGCGACCTCGCCGCTCGTCGGCGCGAGGAGGCCCAGCAGGATCTTGATCAGGGTCGACTTCCCGGCGCCGTTCGCCCCGACCAGGCCGACGATGCCCGGCGCCAGCTCGAGGGTCAGGTCGTCGAGGGCGGTGATCGTCCCGTAGCGCTTGGTCAGCGAGCCGACGCGGACGACGGGCACGTCGGTTCCGGGAGCGATCCCCTGTGCGGTCACCGGATCATGGTAGCGGGCGGGGTGGGCGCGGACGGGTGGGTGACGGCGAACCCGGTGGTGCCTGGCACCGGCCGGCGGATCGCCTGGCCTCGCCGGCGACCACGTGCCCAGGTGAGCCCCGTGTAGGCTGGTCGGGCAGCGTCCGCGCGCGGGTGCCGCGAGGGAGAACATCGGATGAGTGATCCAAACGACCCCAATACCAGAGCGCCGGGCTCACCGGAAGGCGAGACCGAGCTCGTGCCGGTGACGGCGACCTATCCGGCGGCTACGCCATCCCCGGCGGCGGCGTCGAGCGACCTGGCGCCACCACCGCCGGCGGCCGCGCCACCCGCGACTGCGCCGCCCGGCCAGTGGGAGGTCACCAGACGACCGGAGCCCGGACCCGCCCCGGGCTACGCCTATGTCGGGTTCTGGCGACGGTTCGCGGCCACTCTGATCGACGGGATCCTGTTCGCCGTCGTGTTCGCCGCTCTCGGCGCCTTCCTGTTCACGCAGATCGACGCCAGCACCTGGCGCGTGTTCATAGAGCTCGATCCCGTCACCGGACGACCGAATGCAACCAACGCGGAGCTCCTCCGTGCCTCCTCGGCACTGCTCGGCCTGTGGGTCCAGCTATTCGGCCTCTATTTCCTGGCCCACTTCCTTTATCACGTGATCTTCTGGAGCTGGCGCGGGGGAACGCCCGGCCAGCTGGCGCTGGGGATCCAGGTTCGGCGCGAGTCCGATGGCCGCCGGATCGGTCTCGGCACCGCGATCCTGCGGTATATCGGGTACCTCGTCTCGGCCACGCTGCTGTATATCGGCTTGATCTGGGTCGCATTCGATCGACGCAAGCAAGGTTGGCACGACAAGATCGCGGGCACGCTCGTCATCCGCCGCGTCGACTGAGGTGGGCGAGCCGGCCCCGGGCTGGGCTCCGGCCGACAACGACGCGCGTCTCGATCCGGCCCGCCGGCCGATCAGCGAGGTCCTGCACGAGACCTTCGCCATGTATCGCCGCAACGCCGGTCCGATCCTCATCTTGGCCGCGATCTTCGAGGGCACGATCGGCCTGCTGACGCTGCCGTACCTGGTCTTCAGCATCCGGCTCGCATTGCAGATGATCGAGCTGATGGGCCGGTTCTTCACGGACCCCGCCGGGTCCGGCGCCTTGTCCGAGATGACGGCGTTATTCGAGCCGCTCCGAGACCCGGGCGTCGCCGCCTACGCCGGCGTCGTGAGCGTCGCCCCGATCGCCAGCATCGTGCTGCTGACGGCGGCAGTCGCCCGGTTCTTCACCGCCAGCGGTGAGGCTCGGATGCCGGACGCCGTGGTCGGCTCGGTGCTCCGCCGCTGGCCCGCGCTGCTCTTGCCGATCGGTCTCCTGGCGGTCGCGTCCGTTGGGCTCAGCATCTGGTCCTACGCCACGACCGCGGACACGCTGGACACGCCCATCGGCACCGGCTACCCCTCCACGTTCGGCCCCTCGCTCGCGTTGAGCCTGGTGACGCCGGTCGTGCTGGCCGGGGCCGTATACCTCGCCGTCCGCTGGGCCGTGGCCCTCCCAGCCTTGGCCGTCGAAGGGATCGGCCTGCGGGCCGCCCTGGCCCGGAGCAGCGCCCTCACGACGCGACGGCGACTATACGTCGCCCTGTGCGTGCTGGCGCTCGGAGCCATCTTGACGATCGTGGGGTCGATCCTGACGATCCCGTTCTCCCTGATGTCCGCGGCGATCATGGCGAACGGGGGCGGCCCGTTGCTGGCCGTGCCGCTCCTCCTCTACCTGGTCACGCGGATCGTGCTGGCGCCGCCTCTGCCGATCCTGTGCGCGATCCTCTACCGGGACCTGCGGACTTCCGGGCCGCGAGCCCCCGACCGGCCAGCGGACTCCGCGGCGGCACCGCCCGGCTGGGGCTCGCTCGGCTGACCGGCCTCAGGCGCGGAGGCGGATCAGGGTCTCGACCACGTCGCCGGCGAGATGACCGCCCGTCTCCTCCTTGAGGATCGCGGTCGCCTGCTCGATAGGCATGGCCGCGCGATATGGGCGTTCGGCGGTAAGGGCCTCAAAGACGTCGGCCACGGCAACGATCCGGGCGCCCATGGCGAGTTCGGGCTCGGTCAGGCCCCGGAAGTAGCCGCGGCCGTCGAGCCGCTCGTGGTGGCTTGCGGCGACCTCGGCCACGTCGCCGAAGGTCGGGATCCCGGCCAGGATCCGCAGGGTCAGCTCCGGGTGACGCTTGATCAGCTCGAACTCGGCCCGCTCGAGCCTCGCTGGCTTGTCCAGGATCAGGTTCGGGACGCCGAGCTTGCCCAGGTCGTGGAGAAGCCCGGCGCGGCGGATGTCGATGACCGAGGCCGCGGGCAGGCCCAGCGCGACGGCCAGGTCTTCAGCGATCCCGGCGACCTCGCGGGAGTGGGATCCGGTGAAGGGGCTCTTGGCGTCGACGACGTCTGCAAAAGCCGAGGCGATCCGATCGATGTCGTCGTCGTCCGACAGGCGGATCGAGCCGCCCGGCTCGAGCGCGAAGGTTCGCGTCGCGAGGTCGGGCGCGAGGAGGTCGTTCAGGAGCCCGTGCCCGCAGGCTGCCAGCAGCGCGTCCACGACGTCCGGGTCGTACCACGTTCCGCGTCGCTCGCCGAGGATCCGGATCCCGTCGGCCCGACCCTGGGTCGACACGAAGACGTCCAGGCCCTGGCAGGCGGCCAGGATCCGGGCCGCTGGATCGATCGCCGCCCCGCGCAGGCCGCGCGGCTGGCCGCCGCCGTCCCAGTGCTCGTGCAGGTCGAGGATGGCGGCCCCGACCGGCTCACCGAAGCCCGCCTTGCGGGCGATCGATGCGCCACGCTCGCAGCGGAGCTGCTCGATCTGGTGCTGGACCCGCGACCCCGTGATACCGATGTTGATCAGCCGGCGGATCCGGAGGGGAAGCGGCTCGCTGTCGGGCAGGCTCCGGATGGTGAAGGCGGCGTAGGCCAGGATCCCCCGCTCGGTGGTGGCCTGGCGGCCCTTCAGGGCGATGTCGTCGTTGCCGAACAGCCGGGTGATCGCCGCGGCGTTGCTCGAGCAGCCGGCATCCTTGAGCAGGGCCGCGCTGTAGAGGGTCTCGCGGTCCTCCTCGGCCAGACCCAGCGCGTCGGCCAGGCGCGTCGCCAGGTAGCACGTCCGCAGGGCGTGACCGGGCAGCTGTCCCTCGGTGAGGTCGAGGGCCGTCGAGAGCGCGGCGAGGATCCGGGCGGTGGGCACGACCTGGCGATCGACGATCCGGAAGTCCGCCCGTCGAGCGGCGGCCGTGGGCCCGTCCGACACCGGTGAGCCGACCGCGCTGCCGTCGAGGTAGCGGATGCTCATCCGATCGACGGGCTCAGGTCGTTGGCGTGCGGCGTTCGAGGACGTCATCGACCGAGCATGCCCGGCATCGGGCGGTCTTTGCCTGCCTCGATGGTCCGCCGCGGCCGACCGGACGTACCGGGCGGCTATTTCGTGTGGGCACCGTCCGGGTCCAGCTCAACCCGGATCAGCCGGAGCTCCTCGGCGGTCGGTTCGGGTGTCGTCGCGAGGTCGTCGGCGATCCTCGGCTGCCACCCGATCGTTTCGCGAACGCCCGCGACGGTCGCTCCGGGATGGATGAAGTCGAGACGCATCTCGCCACTCTCATCGAAGTGATAGATCCCGAGATCGGTGACCACGACGGTCGGCCCGACGCCCAGCCAGCCCTGCTCGCGGCGGATCCTGGCGGCGCTCTCCGCCCCGCCGAGGTTGCCCGGGCTGGTCCGGAAGTCGATCCGCTCGACGAAGGAGCGTTGCGACTGGCGCATGATCACGAACACCTCTCGGGCGTTGATCGCGATCTCGCAGGCGCCGCCGGAGCCCGGAAGACGCGTCGTGGGGTGCTCGTAGTCGTCGCCGATGACCGTGGTGTTGATGTTCCCGTACCGGTCGATCTGCGCCGCGCCCAGGAAGCCGACGTCGATCAGGCCCCCCTGCAGGTAGAAACTGAATAGCTCGAACATGCTGGTCACAGCCGTGGCACCGGTCACGATGGTCGGGTCGCCTATCGACAGCGGCAGGCGGGCGGGCTCGGCGCCGAACACGCCGGCCTCGTAGACCAGCTCGAGCTCCGGCGCGACGGTTCGTTTGGCCAGGTTGACGGCGATGTTGGGCAGGCCGACCCCGACGAAGCACACCCGTTGCCCGGCCAGCTCGCGCGCGGCGGCCACGATCATCATCTCGGACTTGGAGAACGGCGGTGCCTCACCGGTCAGCGAACGTTCGATCACCGGTACTGCCCGTAGTCGACCGAGCCCGACGGCGCGGAGCCGGACGGGCGCAGGGCGGCCAGCCGCTCGGTGCCGAGCTTCTCGACGTAGGCCGCCCGCCCATCCAGCCCGAACACCCAGTCGGCCAGCCAGGCCTGCAGCGCCGTTTCATCGCGGCTGATCGGATCCCAGTCGAGGTAGAACCGGTTGTCGCGGTCGTAAACGCCCTGGACGTACGAGGGATGAGCCCCCCATGGCTCGACGACGACGGCGTCCACGATCAGCCCGGGGATGATCGTCCGGTTCGGATCGGTCCGGACGACTGCCTCGTCGACCAGCTCCTCGACCACGACGATGACCCGCTCGGCGGCGAAGGCGGCCTCCTTCTGACAGCCGAGCAGGCCCCAGACCTGGGTGTTCCCGTTCGCATCGGCCCGCTGGGCGTGGACCACGGTCACGTCCGGCCGGAGCGGCGGCACAGCGTAGACGACCCC